>JAYWAV010000272.1:0-11188 GCA_043782015.1 Rhodoferax sp.
TGGATCCGCGCAGCCGATTCTCCAGCGCTTCGCTGATGTTTTCTCAAAGGTTTGGCGGGGATTTGAGCGTCAGCGTGATGGGCAGCCACAGTGATGCCATTCCCGAGTTGCCCGGAGACGGAGTACCTGGGCCTGCGGTAGATCGGTGGGACCTCCGTGTGGCCAAGGGCCTGCGCTGGGGCGCGCGCAAAGCCGAGCTGTCCTTCACCATCCAGAACCTGGGGCCGGACTATCCGGACTTTCTGCCGACGTTCTATTTCCGGCGACAAGCCTTTGTCGCGTTGAAGCTGGACCTTTAACGCTAGCTGGTCGTGCGCTTGCGCGCCAGCGGCGGGTTCTTGGAAAAGTAGGCTGTGATGCCGCGCATCAGTGCATCGGCCAGCTGGTTCTGGTAATCCTCGCTGTTGAGCTTGATCTCTTCAGAAGGGTTGCTGATGAAGGCGGCTTCGACCAGGATGCTGGGGATGTCTGGCGCCTTCAATACGGCAAAGCCGGCTTGTTCCACGCGCGCCTTGTGCAGCTTGCCCACCCGGCCAATTTCGCCCAATACGTTCTTGCCCAATTTCAGGCTGTCGTTGATTTGCGCGGTGGTGCTCATGTCCAGGAGCGCTCGCTGCACGGTAACGTCCTTGGTTTTTACATTGAGCCCGCCAATCAGGTCGGCCTTGTTTTCCTTGGCCGCCATCCAGCGCGCAGCGCTGCTGGTGGCGCCGTTCTGGCTCAGCGCGAACACGCTGGCGCCTTGTGGGTCGGGGGTGAAGAAGGCATCGGCATGCAGGCTGACAAACAGATCGGCCTGAACACGGCGTGCCTTTTGCACGCGCACTTGCAGCGGCACAAAGAAATCGGCGTCGCGCGTCAGGTAGGCGCGCATCGTGTTGCCGTGGATGGTGGTCTCGTTGATGCGCTCGCGCAGCAGATGCGCCAGCTTGAGCACCACGTCTTTCTCCCGCGTGCCGCCCGGGCCGATGGCGCCGGGGTCCTCGCCGCCATGGCCGGGGTCCAACGCGATGATGATCAACCTATCCGTGATGGGAAACTCAGGTTCAGAGGGCTTTTGGCCTGAAGCGCCCGTCGATGTCGCGTGAGAAGCTATTGATTTAGGAGCGGTAGGGGTGAGGGCCTTGCCAGTTTGGCGGGCGATCAACTCTTCCAGCGGATCCACGCCGGGCTTGGCGGAAGGCGTTGAAGGCTTGGATGGCGGCTTGGCCGGGGGCTGCATTTGCTCGGCAATCAGCGCTTCCAGCGGGTCGGCCTCCACCTCGGGGTACAGGTCCAGCACCAGGCGGTGCTGGTAGGCCGCGACCGGCGCCAGCGTGAACACCTGCGGGCGGGCCGGGACCTTCAGGTCGATCACCAGCCGCACCGTCGTCGGATTGAACTGCCCGACGCGGATGCCGGCGATGTTCGGATCGTCGGCTTTCACCTTGGCCACCAATTCTTTGAGGGCCGGGTTCAGCGTGATGCCTTCAATATCCACCGCCAGACGCGGCGGGTTGGCGACAAAGTTCTGGGTGGCTTTCAGTGCCGCGTCGGATTCGATCGTGACGCGGGAGTATTCGGGGGCGGGCCAGACGCGAACCGTCAGGATGGTGGCTCCCCAGGCGATATGGGGCAGGCCCAGCGACAGTACGATGCTGCCGCCGCGCAATACGTCGCGGCGCTTCAAACAGTGCCTCCCTGCGATGGGGTTGACGGCACGGCTTGCAACAGCGCGAGGCCGGTTGCGGTATGCGCGGTCAGCGTGACTTCGCGCTCGGTATCGCTTGCGGTTCGAATGTGAATATCCATATCGGGTGTCGGCAGCATACCAACCGCTTTCTCCGGCCATTCGGCCAGCTTCAGCCCGGGGCTGGCGAAGATATCCCTGAAGCCAGCGTCTTCCCATTCGCGCGGATCGCTGAAGCGGTAGAAGTCAAAGTGCCAGACCTCGAACCCATCGAGAGAATACGACTCCACCACCGCATAGGTCGGGCTCTTGATGCGTCCGGTCACGCCCAGCGACTGCAACAGATGCCGCACAAACGTCGTCTTGCCCGCACCCAGATCGCCATGCAACGCAATGAAGGCATGATGCAGCGCGGGCTGCGCGGCCAGGCTGGCGGCGAACAAATGGGTCGCCGTTTCATCGGCCCAGCGCAGGCTCCGCACGGCGCTTTCTACAATGGAGAGGTGACTATCAACCGTATGCAATTCGATGGCAACCAACTGGTTTCTCAAATAGGGGACTGGGCCCGGGAACTTGGATTCTCCCAAATTGGCGTGACCGGGGTGAATTTAACCTCTGCCGAGCCCGGATTGCTGTCCTGGCTGGAGGCGGGTTGCCACGGTGAGATGGACTATATGCAACGCCACGGCCTCAAGCGCGCGCGCCCGGCCGAACTGGTGCCGGGCACGGTGCGCGTCATCAGCGCGCGCATGGATTATTTGCCGAAAGACACGCCCGAAGGCTGGACGGATACGGAACTGGCCCGGCTGGACCAGCCCGCGCAAGGCACGGTCTCGCTGTATGCGCGGGGTCGGGATTACCACAAGGTCTTGCGCAAACGCCTGCAGCAATTGAGCGAGCGCATTGCCGTTCACATTGGACCATTGGGCTATCGGGTGTTTACCGACTCCGCGCCCGTGCTGGAAGTGGAGCTGGCGCAACGCAGCGCCTTGGGCTGGCGCGGTAAACACACGCTGCTGCTGAACCGCGATTCCGGGTCCATGTTTTTCCTCGGTGAAATCTTTGTGGATGTGCCGTTGCCCGAGAGTATTCCGGTGGCCGACCACTGCGGTACGTGTAGCGCCTGCATCACCGCGTGCCCTACACAAGCCATCGTCGCGCCGCAGCAGCTCGATGCGCGCCGCTGCATCTCCTATCTGACTATTGAGTACGCGGGGCCTATCCCGCTGGAGTTTCGTGAAGCTATTGGCAACCGCATTTATGGGTGTGACGATTGTCAGCTGGTCTGCCCCTGGAACAAATTTGCCAAGCGCAGCGCATTGCCCGACTTTGATCCACGTGAAGGACTGACGGGCGTCATGCTGGCGAACTTGCTGGACTGGAGCGAAGTCGACTTTCTGCGCCTGACAGAAGGCAGCCCCATCCGCCGCATCGGCCACGAGCGCTGGCTGCGCAATGTGGCGGTGGCTTGCGGCAATGCCTTGCGTGGCAACGACAACACCGAGGTACGCGCCGCGCTACAGCGACGCCTTGCGCACGACAGCCCGCTGGTACGCGAACACGTAGAGTGGGCGCTGGCGCAAGAATCTGCATAAGACAATACTGAACAATTACATAGAGAGTGCACCATGCCTTTTGACCTGTTCATCATCGACCCGCAAAACGATTTCATGGACATAGACGGTGCCGCATTGCCTGTGACCGGCGCCAATGCCGACATGGACCGACTTGCGCATTGGCTGGGCCAACACCTCGACGAGGTAGCCAGCATCACCGTTACGCTGGACTCACACGCCAGCGTAGGCATAGAACGTACCAGCTTCTGGCAGCACGGTGACGGTAGCCCGGTGGGCCCTTTCACCGTCATCACCGCAGCCGACCTGCAGGCCGGCCGCTTCAAACCACGCCACAGCGGGCGGGAGGCTGAAGTGCTGGTCTACCTGCAAGCGCTCGAAACCAACGCCAAGCGCCAGCTCGTCGTCTGGCCCGTGCACTGCGTCGTCGGCACTTGGGGCCATAACATCCAGTCGGCGCTGTCCGATGTACTTGCACAGTGGGAAGAGCAGACCGGCATGATCTGCGACAAGGTGCTCAAGGGCCAGAACCCGATGACCGAGCAATACAGCGCCTTCAAAGCCGAAGTGCCCCGCGCGGATGACCCACGCACCACGTTGCGCCGCGATCTGATGGACCGTCTGGCCGCTGGCAGCAACACGCTGCTGGTCGCTGGCGAAGCATCCAGCCACTGTGTCGCCGCATCGGTGAACGACATGCTGGCCCATCTGCCACCAAAGCGCCTGCAGCAGACGGTGTTGCTGACGGACTGCATGAGTCCAGTTGGTGGGTTTGAGGACGCTGCTTCTGCGATGTTGGAGAGGGCGCTAGGGGCGGGGGTTGCGGTGCGGGAGCTGGGGAAGTCGCGCGGGTGAGGAGGCGGCTAACGAGACGAAGCAGAAATGCAATCACGCCAATGGACTGCCCAATAGCGGCCCTAGCCGGAAGTACTCCTTCAGAACTGCAGCAATTTCCTGCCTCGCTGCACCCGCAAGCCAACTCGATTGAAGGCTTAGGCAGTCAGTACCCAAGACCGCGAACAAGCGCCACGTGGGCGTTCAGCGCGAAATCACCCGTGGTCTTGCGGTAGACCAAGTTCTCCGGCTCCAGACACAGAAATGTCGAAACCCCGACATCCTAGTTGGTGGGAGCAAAGCTGCCATCAAAATCCAGATTGAACACGTGCAGCGTTTCATCGTGCCATCCCTGGTCTGAGGGATTCCTGACTCGTAGGGTTTCGCAGAACCGAAACTGTGAAACGTGGTTGAGTTGCAGGCCATATTTCCCCTGCAGCGCCCTCACTGCGCAGACCAATGGGGTTTCGCCCTCGGAGTTGTACCAAAGCCGATTGCAAGCCAGCGCTGCGTGTTGACGCATCCTGCGCGTCGACGTCCCACACAAATAGTTACCGACCCATTCGTAATTCGGCAGAACCTGTGTCAGGAGCGTGCGTTGAAGTTTCTGTTGGCTGTGCATGGCAACGCGTTGGGGACCGCTGGCGCAGTCAGGGGGTCTCGCCAGAATTCATTCTGATTGCGATCCGCTCCAGCGCCCGGCCCAAATCGGCAACGGAAGCGACGACTTCATGTGCACCTGCCTTGATCAAGCACTCGGTAGCTTCGGCCAATACTTGCGCCCGTGTTTCGAGGTTGGCCGCATTCCACTGCTCCAAAGACCAGCCCAGGGCATTGCCGCTGGCAGCCACACCGACTGCCCAGCAACCGGCGTTCCGTCCTTCCTGTAGGCCTGGTTCGGTGTCGTCCACCTTGACAACAAGTTGGGGAATATCGACTAGACCCAGGGCTTCCATGCAGCGCTGCATACCCATGGGATCCGGACGGCTCTTGGCCACGTCATCGCAGCACACCACCAGAGTAGGGTCGAAGCCCGCGTCCTTGGCTAGTGCAATCAACGGTGTCATGATGGTGCGGGTGTAACCGGTGGTGGTGGCCACGCCGATATCGCTGCTCTTCAGCCAGGCGTAGGTTTCCAGAAAACCAGGAATAAAGTCGCTGTGCTCCAGCGCGGCGCGCGCGCTCATCGGTTCGAATTCGCGCAACAGCGATTCAGCATCCGCGTCGGAAAACGATTGACCATGTAGCGTCTGCCATTGATCTGCGATCGCTGGCATCTGACCCAGTGCCTTGATATGCGCCAGTTTGGGCAGGCCCATCGGGACGCGGGCCTGGGCGATGCTGATCTCTATGCCATGGTTGGCAAACAATTTGACGAAAGCCCCCATCGGAGCCAAGCTCCCAAAATCGATGATGGTGCCGGCCCAGTCAAAGACGACTGCACGAATGGTCATATTGTTATTTCCTGCCCCAAAAGACATTCTTCCGCCAGCGCAAAAGCAGTGCTCATACCCGTTCCGCTGATGACACTGAGCAATTGCACACCTGGAAGCACCGTTTCATAAAAGGCGTCCTGCTTGCCGCTTGGGTAGGTGCCTACCCAGCGCTCTTCCACCCGGTAGTGCGGCAAGCACAACATGCGCTGCATCTCGGCCAGAATCAGCTCGTCGACCTCTGCAGATGCGAAGGGCGGGATGGCATCCCCATACACATGCGAATCGCCCACCACAAGGCTGCCGTCGGCGCTCTGCACCACGATCAGATGAATGCCGTAATTCAGCTCTCGCGGGCACTCCACGCGCAAGCGGTCTTCGAGTAGCTGGGATCCCGGCATCTCACGGTAGCCGTTGTAGCGGATCAGGCTCAGATCGCTCATCACGCCAGCACCCAGGCGGTAACCTGCGGGCGGGCGCACCCGCAGCATCTGCAACTGACACAACTGCGTTTCTTGGCGTTTGAAGATTTCAGGAAACAGCGTGCGAATATCCGGCCCTGGGCACACAACGATGCGCTCACCGCGCAGCCGCATGCTGCCGGCCAACACTTGCCCAGGCTCGACATGATGCACTGCCGCCCCCATTTGGAACACCACACCTTGTGAGACTAGCCAAAGCCGCAGCTTCTCTACCGCCACGCGGGATTCGATACGCAATTCATGCGGGCTGTATAAGGCGCCGCGTACATAGGCATGGGCCAGATGTGGTGCCTGGGTTTCCAACTCTGATGGATTGACCCACCGCAAGTCCGAGCCTTCTTCGCTCAACAGCAGCTCTCGCAGCACGGCTTCCGCTTCGCTTCGCTGCGCCTGCACATACAGGCCCTGGTGCTCAATAGGGATGCCGGCTCGTGGCGCCAGTTGGGACCAGATGTCCCGCGAGCGCCGCGCTCGGCGCCAGGTCGCACCGCTGCCTTGGCCTGTAACGGTGATGAAGCCGAAATTCCGGATGGACGCGCCAGTGCACACCGGGTCCCGGTCAATCACCTGCACACTTAGTCCTTGCTGCAGCGCGACCCAGGCGCAGGCCATGCCCACGATGCCGCTGCCTACCACCACCAAGTCGGTTTTATGCATGTTGTGCAATGAAGTTTCTCCCGCGCGTTGATTGCATTTCTTTCGCCAGAGTTGCGACACCACCTGGATCTGCACGCAGATCACGACACTGAATGCCCAGGTCTTCCAGCCAGTGCTGCATTAGATGTGGGCCTTGCGTCGCATCACCGCCAAACACCTGAGCCAGTTTGCTGTCGCACAAATGGGTCTGTCCCAACGCCAACTCCCAGACCATGGGCAGCCACAGTGCGCATGCTTCGCCATGTGGAATGCCCTCGTGCAGTGTCAATTCATACGACAAGGCATGGGCTAGCGCGGTCTGGGTTTGTGACATAGCCAAGCCCGCCAGCAGGCTGGCACGTGCCATTGAGGCACGAGCCGCAACTTCTTGCGGGTTTTTTAGCAGATGCGGCAGTGTCTGGATCACGCCTTGCGCGGCTTGCAGTGCCAGCGCGGAAGTCACGGCATTGGCGTTGCGATTCCACAGTGACTCCAGTGCGTGCGACAGGGTGTCTAGTGCGCAATCGCGTGTGACACGCAGCGGACAACTCAGCGTGAGCTCGGGGTCCACAAAGGCCCGATTAGCAAAACCGTCGGCAGGTGCCCAGGACAACTTGGTTTGCGGTACGGCAGAGGTGTCCCAGACGGTGGACCAGCGCGTGACTTCGCTGCCGGTGCCTGCCGTCGTCGGGACGGCCCACAAAGCGTGCCGGGTGGAGCGTGCGGGTAGCGTGTTGGTCCGCCAGAAGTGGGTGGCCTGAGGGATGTCCTGCGTCTCCAGGCGGAAGCGAAGTACTTTGGCCAAGTCCAGCGTGCTTCCCCCGCCTATCGCCAAGACTACAGCCTCGGGGTGCGCTTGCATAACCGGCCACAGCGTTTGGCTCAGCTGCAGTGCCTGATCAATACTGGCAAGCCCGGAGTGAATCCAGCTCCAGCCTTTGCAGCGCGGGCCCAAACGTTCGCGCAAGATGCTTTCGTGCGAGGGGCTTAGTGCGGACCTGTCTGCCAACACTACCACCTCATGGTCCACCGGGACCTGCTGCAGGCAGTGGGCTCCAAACGTGATGTGGACAGGGTTGAACCAGCTCAGATGAAGCGCTTGCGAAGCCATGCGGAGAACACATCAATCAAGGAGACCGTCACGATCAGCATCAGTAGCACCGCACAGGTCTGGGCGTACTGGAAGCTGCGTATCACTTCAAACAACACCACGCCAATGCCACCGGCACCGACCATGCCAACGACCGAGGCCGATCGCACGTTGGATTCGAACCGGTACAGCGAGTACGACAACCACAAAGGCATGACCTGTGGAATGACGCCATAGGCCAGCTCCGCCAGCTTATGCGCTCCGGTCGCGCGTATGCCTTCGACTGGGCGGGGGTCAATCGCCTCCACCGCCTCAGAAAAGAGTTTCCCCAGGGTTCCTGTGGTGTGAATGAACAGCGCCAATACGCCAGCAAACGGACCCAGTCCAACGGCAACGATGAACAACATCGCAAACACCATTTCATTGGTCGCACGGCAGGCGTCCATGACACGGCGTACTGGCTGGTACACCCACACGGGCGCCACATTGCTGGCACTGAGCAGGCCCAGGGGGATAGCTGCAATGATGGCCAGCACCGTGCCCCAGATGGCAATGTGGAGCGTGACGATCATTTCCTTCAGGTAGATGCGCCAGTCGTGGAAGTCAGGTGGGAAGAAGTCGCGGGCGTAAGTGCCCATATTGCCCGCGTCGCGGATCAGGTCCAGCGGGCGCACTTCTGCCCCTTGCCAGGCCCATGCGAGCACACCGAGTATCACCAGCCAGCCCAACTGACGTGACCAGCCAGTGCGCTGGGCAGTGGCCGTGTTCAGCAGGGCTTGCAGGTCGGGCGGGGCAACAGTAACAACAGTCATGTTCACGGCTACTTACTTGCCCAGGGCCGCAAGCTTCCTGTCGATTTCGGTGATCAGCTTGGTCTTTTCATCGGCGGAATACTGCTCGTCGTTTTCTACTTTGCGGCGATCTTTGAAGAGCTCCAGCTGGCGCGTGGGAATCAGTTGGTCATTGTTGGACTCACGGAAACCACCGTAGTTCAGAATGTTCTTCAGTACAGCCTTTTCGGACGAGTCGGTCTTGGCATAGCCAAGCACAAAGCTCTTGATCTTGGCCTTGACCGCAGGGTCCAGGTCCTTGCGCCAGACGAAAGGGTCGCTGGGGATCAGCGGGCTTTTCCAGATCACCCGCAGTTCCTTGAACAGCTCGGGTTTGTTGGCTTCCAGCTTGTCTACTTCCTCAGTGTTGTTGGTTGCTACGTCCAACTGCTTGGCCAGCACGGCCTGAATGTTGGCGCCGTGGCTGGCGTTGCGAATCGTCTTGAAGGCCGTGCGCTGGTCGACCTTGTTCAAGGCAAACACGTAGTAGCTTGGAACCAAGAAGCCGGACGTGGAGGACGGGTCACCAATGCCGAAATTGATGGACTTGCTGTTCTTCAACACATCGTCCAGGTTCTTGTAGGGGCTGTCCTTATGCGTGATCAGCAGGGCGTAGTAGCCAAAAGTGCCGTCGGCATACATGACCTGAGAAAACACCTCGCCATTGGCGCGATCCACCGCGTCGATGGCGGCCTTGTTGCCGTACCAGGCGACTTGCACTTTGTTGAAGCGCATGGCTTCCACAATGCCCGCATAGTCTGGGGCGTAGAACGACTTGATGGTCAAGCCTGTTTTCTTTTCCATGTCCTTGAAGAAAGGCTCCCAGCGCTCGCGCTGCACGCTGGCACTGTCCGTGGCGATGATGCCGAAGCTGATTTCCTGGGCTGTTGCTCCAAGGCTGAACAAAGCCAATGCGGATGCGGATGCGGTAAGTAGGCGTGACAATTTCATGAAGTTCTCCAGTGCAAAAGGGGGACGTCAGGCAGCCGCTGGCAGGGGGTTCGCCACCAGGTGCAAGGGCGGCGCTTCCAGCGGCGTATCGACCAGAAGTTCATCGGAACTGGCGCCGTAAAGGTTGCGCAATTTGGTGTCATCTAGCGCAACGGGTGGCCCGTCAAAGACTAGCCGACCCGCGCGCAACGCAATGATGCGGTCGCAATACTTGCGGGCCATGGCCACGTTGTGCAGGCTGACTACCAGGGTCATACCCCGGCTGCGGTTGAGATGGTGCAACAGGTCCATGACCCGGCGGGCGGATTCGGGGTCGAGTGAAGACACGGGCTCGTCCGCAAGCAGGATGTTGGCCCCTTGCACCAGAGCCCGGGCGACGGCAGCACGCTGCTGCTGACCACCTGACAGAGTGGATGCTCGCTGGAACGCATAGTCGGCCAGGCCCACCGAGGCCAGAGCTTCCAGCGCCTGCAATTTTTCTTCGCGCGTGAATTGGGCGCAGAGGCTGCGCCACAGTGGCATGCGTGGCAAGAGGCCAGTAAGCACGTTGTGGATCACGTTCATCCGATTCACCAGATTGAACTGCTGAAAGATGATGCCGGTCTGGCGGCGTAACTGGCGTATGTCGCCGCTGAGCTTCCCATGCGCTTGCAACTGCTGGCCAAACAGTTGGACTTCGCCGGCATCACTGTCCAAACGCTCCAGTCCACAAATACTCCGCAGTAATGTGGACTTTCCCGAGCCTGAAGCGCCTAACAGGCCCACACACTCACCGGCCTGGATGGTGGCGCTCACGCCATTGAGTGCCTTGACCCCGCGCTGAAAGCTCTTGGCAGCATTCGCGATATGGATGGCGGGAATTGGTACTGCACTCATGGGGAGCGATGATCAACAGTTCCCGTGAAACATTTGTGACGCTCTCGGACCTGCAACACACCCCATGCGATCTTTCTTTGTATTTCACAGTTTGGTCAGAAATTGCAGTAACCATAGAGGGATGCAACCCATTGAATATTTTTTGAAGCTTTTTGAGGAGCGAGGTCACTTGGCCTATTCCGGAGAAGGTGTTTCCCAATTGGCGCACGCATGGCAATGCGGACAACTGGCGCGCAACGCGGGAGCTCCCAATGCACTTTGTTTGGCTGCCTGGTTGCATGATGTGGGGCACCTGATTTCGGAATTGCCCGGAAGTCCAACGCTGGATGGGCTGGATGATGTGCATGAAACTCTGGGGGCCAACAGCGTGGCTAGCTTATGGGGTGTCGAAGTATCAGAACCGATTCGGTTGCATGTGCTCGCCAAACGGTATTTGGTTACTACGGTTCCCGGCTACCGCCAGAAACTGTCGGCAGATTCCCAGAGAAGCCTTCTTCTGCAAGGTGGTCCCATGGGTTCGGCCGAGTGCGCACAGTTCGAAGCCTCGCCCTATGCTCTGGATGCACAACGCTTGCGGGCTTGGGATGACGCAGCGAAGCAGAGTGCATGGTTCCCCGATGGCGTTGGATTCGCGCTGGACGAATTGCGGCAGTTGGCGCGCAGCGTATCAGCAATCCCCTAAGGGTTTCTACCGCCCACCTCTCGTCTCAGTGGCCCAATTTATCTCGGCAGCCCAGATTGTCTTTTGCAAGCGACAGCGACCGGAATCTGAAATCCATTGCTTCCTTCATATCCGTCAATGGTGAAACGGGC
>JAYWAV010000273.1:0-4054 GCA_043782015.1 Rhodoferax sp.
GGTTGGCCTCGCTGACAAAGGGCTTCAGGATCGCCGCCGCAATGTCGGGATGGTTGAACGTGCCCAGCGTGTCGCCTATGTCGTGCAGCAGTGCGCAGACTACGTACTCTTCGTCGCGCCCATCGCGCAATGCGCGTGTCGCCGTTTGCAGGCAGTGGCTGTAGCGGTCAATCGGAAAACCGCCGTAGTCGCCGTCCAGCAGTTTCAAATGGGCCAGCACACGGTCAGGCAGGCTTTTGGTGAATTGCATGAACTCACTGCCGATGACTTGCCAGTCTTGTTGGGTGCTGTCCTGCATGCGGGTGAAGTTGGCGCGGGCGTTCATGGGCTCTTTCGTTGGAGAAATTTCCTAGAGCGTAGCGCTGCTGATTGCCTTGGCGTGTCATGCAATGGACAGGCTAGGGTAAACACTTGTGGGTTTCGAATGTGAGTACCGGCTTTCGCTGAAGTCATTGCTTGGCAGAGCTTCTTCTGGATCAGGCGTGTCGGGTACTCCTTTTCGTACGTGTCCCCCGCGCCGTGAGGGCGCTCCTCCTTGACCTCCCGAAAAGGAGCACCCAACCCACCTGATCCCGTGAGGTGCCGGCATGGGAATGACTTTGAATTTCCCGTTCGCCGACTATCCAGCAGCAGGTCTGGGGTAGGTGTTTTGCGTAGGTAAAGGAGGAGGGCCCTCACGGCCCGGGGGACACGGAGCAAAACATCTGCCCCGGGACTGTTGCGTGCGGGAGCAGAGAAGCCTCAAGCAGACAGTCGCTTGCTAGCCCAAAGAACCTGATCAATCACCCCCTGAACTTGCGTCTTATGCCCGTCAGACTTTAAGGTTCCATCGTCATTAAACGCCTCACTGGCCCGACCCAAAGCAAACTGCTTGGGCGCAACCCAGCATTGCAAGTTGAGCATCAGTGGCTGCAAATGGGAGAGTGAGCGCAGCCCACCCAAGGCACCGTTGGAAGCAGACAGCAGCCCCACAACTTTGCCTGCCAATGGATCGCGACCACCCCAGACGGCGTGGCCTTTGACCGGGCTGCTGGCCCAGTCGATGGTGTTTTTCAGCAGGCCGGTGTAGCTCGCGTTGTACTCGGGCGAGACGATGATCCAGGCCGGGTGGGCGTCCATGATCTCTTTGAGGCGGATCACATCGGCCGGTGTGCCCTGCGCTTCCAGGTCGGCGTTGTACATCGGGATGTCCAGCGTGGATAGTTCGAGGTGCGTCACATCGGCGCCTGCTGCACGTGCCAGCTCGGCTGCGGCGTGTGCCAAACGGCGGTTGAAGGAGTGTTGGCGGGTGCTGCCCGCGAAGATGAGGAGTTGGGACATGGCTTTGATTGTCGCCAAAAAAGTGTGCAACCGGTAAAATCGCGGGCTACTCCCACCCGGCGCGCTACCCATGCTTTTTTGCGCGCCCACTGAACACCATGCTTTACCCACAAGAATTCGATGTCATCGTCGTCGGCGGCGGCCATGCTGGCACCGAGGCTGCGCTCGCGGCTGCCCGCATGGGCTGCAAGACTTTGCTGCTGTCGCACAACATTGAGACGCTGGGGCAGATGAGCTGCAACCCATCGATCGGCGGCATCGGCAAGGGCCACCTGGTCAAAGAGGTGGACGCGATGGGCGGTGCGATGGCGTTGGCCACCGACGAGGCAGGTATCCAGTTTCGCATTCTGAATTCCAGCAAGGGCCCGGCCGTGCGCGCCACCCGTGCGCAGGCCGACCGCATTTTGTACAAGGCGGCGATCCGCCGCATGCTGGAGAACCAGCCCAATCTGTGGCTGTTCCAGCAGGCGGTCGATGACCTGATGGTGGAGGGTGACCGCGTGGTCGGTGCCGTGACCCAAGTGGGTATCCAGTTCCGCGCCAAGACGGTGGTGCTGACGGCGGGGACTTTCCTTGACGGCAAGATCCATGTGGGCCTGAACAACTATGCAGCGGGCCGTGCCGGCGACCCGCCGGCGATATCTTTGAGTGCGCGGCTGAAGGAACTGAAGCTGCCGCAAGGCCGACTGAAGACCGGAACCCCGCCCCGGATTGACGGCCGCACGGTTGATTTTTCCAAGTGCCTGGAGCAGCCTGGCGACGGCACACCCGGCGGCATGAGCCCGGTGATGCCGGTGTTCAGCTTTATGGGCCGGGTCGATATGCACCCCCGCCAAGTGCCCTGCTGGATCACCCATACCAACGAGCGCACCCACGACATCATCCGTTCCGGCTTTGACCGCAGTCCGATGTTCATGGGCAAGATCGAAGGCGTCGGCCCGCGGTATTGCCCCAGCGTGGAAGACAAGATCAACCGCTTCGCCGACAAGGACAGCCACCAGATTTTCCTGGAGCCGGAAGGCCTGACCACGCACGAGGTCTACCCCAACGGCATCTCGACCAGCTTGCCGTTTGACATCCAGTACGACCTGGTGCGCTCGATGGCCGGTATGGAAAATGCCCACATCCTGCGCCCGGGCTACGCCATCGAATATGACTATTTCGACCCACGCTCTTTGAAGAGCAGCTTTGAAACTCGCCAGGTCAGCGGCCTTTTTTTCGCCGGGCAGATCAATGGCACGACGGGCTACGAGGAGGCGGCGGCCCAGGGCATGTTCGCCGGCATCAATGCCGCACTGCAATGCCGGGGCGATGCGCCTTGGCTGCCCGGACGGGATGAAGCCTATCTGGGCGTGCTGGTCGACGACCTGATTACCAAGGGTGTGACCGAGCCGTACCGCATGTTTACCAGCCGCGCCGAGTTCCGCCTCCAGCTGCGTGAAGACAATGCCGACGCCCGCCTGACCGAAACTGGCCGCAAGCTGGGCCTGGTGGACGACGCCCGCTGGGACGCTTTCTGCCGCAAGCGCGATGCTGTTTCACGTGAAACAGAGCGCCTGCGCAGCATTTGGGTGAACCCGAATAACCTGCCCGCAACGGAGTCGGCCCGGATTTTGGGCAAGGCGATTGAGCACGAATACAACCTCGGAGATCTGCTGCGTCGCCCGGATGTGAACTATGCTGGGCTGATGTCTCTGGACGGCGGCAAGTACGCGAACCGGGAGCTGCCAGTGGCTAGCTCTAAAGATGTTCCACGTGAAACACCGGATGAAACACGTGATGCAAAGGGCGTGGCGCAGGATGTTTTTGTGGCCGCGGTGATCGAGCAAGTCGAGATTGCCGCCAAATACTCCGGCTACATCACCCGCCAAAAGGACGAAGTCGAGCGTGCCGCCCATTACGAAAACCTGCGGCTGCCCGACGAGCTGGACTATCTGCAGGTCACCGCACTGAGCATCGAAGCGCGCCAGCGCCTGAGCAAGCAGCGGCCAGAAACTCTGGGTCAGGCGTCCCGCATGTCCGGCATCACGCCCGCCACGATTTCGCTTTTGCTGATCCACCTGAAGAAGGGCAACTTCCGCGGATTTACTGAAAAGGCAATTCCGGCGGTAGCGGAGCTTTCCGCGTGATGCACGCTTTGCAGGCTGGCCTGGAAAAAGGCCTGGTAGAGCTCGGCTTGGTGTTGTCCGATGCCCAAGTACAGCAGCTGCTGGACTATCTCGACCTGATCCAGAAATGGACCAAGGTCTATAACCTGACGGCAGTGCGCGAGCCGGCAGAAATGCTGACGCACCATTTGCTGGACAGTCTGGCAGTCATTGCACCCTTGCGCCGACAACTACAAGCCGTTCACCCTGAGCCCTTCGGCTCAACTCAGGACGGGCCTGTCGAAGGGTTGAATAAGTCGGCTCGCTTGCTGGACGTTGGCTCCGGTGCCGGACTTCCGGGTGCGGTCATTGCGATCTGCTGCCCGGACATCACGGTACATTGCGTGGATACGGTTGCCAAAAAGGCGGCATTTATTCAGCAGGTGGCTGTCAGTCTGAAGCTGTTGAATCTGCGTGGCATCCATGCCCGGGTCGAAAGCCTGACTGACAAATACCAGGTCGTCAGCTCCCGAGCCTTTGCGTCCTTGGTCGATTTCACAACCTGGTCCGTCGGGGCGTTGGCGGAGCAGGGTGTCTGGATGGGGATGAAGGGCAAGCACCCGGCGGACGAGATTGCCGCTTTGCCT
>JAYWAV010000274.1:0-11159 GCA_043782015.1 Rhodoferax sp.
CCACCCTGCGGTGCCCCCCGGCAGTTTTCCATGCGTCCAGTAGGCCGCTTTCTACCCACAGTTGGACCGTACCAACGGATACCCCGAGTAACTGCGCGGCCTCTCTGGTCGTACAAAATGATTTTTCAATGGTTCCTGTTGGCATACGCACGTCCTAACACCGTCGGTCACATATCTAAAAATTGTAAATTGGACTTCAAAATACAAAATTTAATGTCAATTTGATTATATATGATTAAATATATTTAAATATGTTTAAATATGTTTAAATTAAACAAAATTCTACAATAAAATCGGTGACTTGTCGCACAAAGAGATATTCCTTATGGAAATGGAAACGCGAAGTTCTGTGAAACAAAGAATGCACTACATCCCCATAGAGGGGGTCGCTGAGGGCATGGTGCTTGCGCAAGCCGTCAAAAATAAGTGGATGCGCACCTTGCTCCCCTCTGGCGCGACGCTTTCACAGGCGAACATTCAGCAACTTCTGGCGCACCAAGTTGAATTCATCTGTGTGTCGCATACAGAAACCAGGTCCTCAGCGGAGGTGGCGGTGGACGCAGCCATTGCGGCGCGCAAAATATTGGAGGTATTTTCTGGGGCTGACCTTTCTAACCCGACCATGGCCGCCCTGTTCAATCAGGTACTGATGTACCGGAGCGCGTGATGCAACAAAAGATTACGCGCGACTGCGTGACGGGAAGTTTCAAGGACCTACCCGTGTTTCCATCCGTTGTGCTTAGTCTTCTCTCTGCAATTGAAGACCCGGAGAGCAACCTGGACCTGATAGTTGAGATTGTCGAAGCCGACCCAACGCTAACAGGCACTGTGATGCTCTACGCCAATAAGCTCAGCAACGCCTCAGATCGCATAACCGTCAATGGCGTGAGGCCAGCTGTATTTCTGTTGGGGCTTGCACGCGTTCGTGAGATTGCGCTTACCGTCAACTTGTTTGGCTTCATGGGCAGGTTTCGGCAGGGTGAGACGAAAGACGCCAACGCTCTTCACAGTGTTCTTGTCGGCGCAAGTGGTGTGGAGTTGGCCAATTTTGCCCCGCTGGAGATAAATGTTGAGGCTGCGGAAATTGCGTGCTTGCTACATGACATCGGACAGACCTGGCTACAGCGCTTTGAACCCACTTTGATGCAACAAGTGAGCTACCTAATTGCAAGTAAAAACATAGACGTGCTTGATGCAGAGCGAGCCGTGTTCGGGGTAGACCACGGTCAGATAGGTGGTTGGCTCAGCCAGTTCTGGGGGTTGCCACCCGCTATTTGCGAAGCGATAACCCACAGCCATGCCCCCAATATCGCGCTGAAGGAACCACTGGTCGCCGTTGTACACGTTGCGAAAGCAGTTGGTTCTGCGCTGGCGATGGACAGCAGTCCGGTTCACCGAGTTACCCATATTTCTTCAAGTGCCTGCGCCGTATTGGGACAAGACTGGGGGCCGGATACTGCACAATTATTTGGACGCATCGAAGGTCGCGCCCACCACACGATGCGAATCTTGGCAGGCCACCCCACAGTTCTACCACCATAGCCCAGGAAGCCACTTGCTTCCATGTCTTCTTGGCGCTGCCATCGGCGTGCCGGATCACCCTTCCCCCGGGGTCGCAGAATACCGGTCTAATATGCTTTCTGCTGCTGAATCCAGCTATTGCTACTCCGGAAGTTACTGGAGCATCATGGAACGTGAACGGCAGTAGATCTTTTAAAGTCGATCACGTAGCGCACGTCCGAGGTGGCTAAATCTACTGCCGTCGCTAACCTGAATCCGCAACTTACTTCAGATGATTTTGAAGGCTACTTTGGGCACTGTGGCGTCTGCAAATGACGCCCCTAGGGCCAACTCACCTGTGCCGTGTAGTACGCACTCTTCGCGGCGCAACAAGATGTCTGAGCCCTTGGCACCATTGAATCGCACCCAGCACCCATAGGTGCTGACGTCTACCAACACCACACTGCCATTGCGCCACTCGAGCCTGGCATGCGCGCGCGATACCCGGGGATCGTTGACCGCGAACTCCACATTGCGCACGCGGCCTATGTGGATGGGTAAATCAAACGCCTTGAAACGCTTGGTATTGCCCATGCAATCGAGTTCAATTTCGCGACCCAGCGCATCCTTGTCGCCGGTGGCAAACTCCGGGTCCAGAGCGCCTTGCATGGTAAGAAAATCTGTGGCTTCTTCTTCGCGCCATTCGATCTGGTAAACGGTACAGGGTTCGGCACGACCGCGGATGTTGATGGGGCCCAAAATGCGAAACGTTACTCCCTGCGCTTCATCCACAGTAGCCAGCGAATCGGCATTGGCCCAGATCTGGTGTGGCCCGCACAAATCGCACAAGCGCGCAGCTACGTTGACGGCATCACCGTAGCAATCACCGGCCACAATTTCAACTTCACCACTGGCCACACCAATGCGGATCGGCATGCGTACACCATCGGCTTCAGGAACAACACGCTTGGAATGAATTCGCTGAAGAGCAACGACGGCTTTTACGGCACTCTGCCCATCGGGAAACATTGCAAGAACACCATCACCCAGGGTCTTGACGACGCGTCCGCCATGGGCTTCGCATTGCGCGCCAATCCAAGTGGTGATCTGGGTAACTATGTCCGTTGCCCGGGCATTTCCCAATGCCTCAAACACGGCAGTGCTGCCATGCAAATCTGTAAAAACAACGGTCGCTTGGACGCCCATTCCCGATAGTCCTGATTCTTGTTTGTGGCCTGAGTTTAGGGCATTGAGCATGCCTTGAAAACCAAGCGTTCAGAATGATGAAAACTATGCTCTGGTTTGAAGTGGCATTTCAGTGCATTTTTTGGCATTAGCCTCGCTCTAAGCCAATCACACTGTGCAGTACCGCCTGATGGCCTAGTTGATGCTGAATACTAAAGCCTGATTCATGTCTTACATAATGTTACCGCCGTAAGTACTTGAAAGGAATGTTGTTTTATTGCATACGGTCGGGTTTGGAGTTATTGTGTTCTCAAACAGTTTTCGATAATCTTTGTCCAAAATTGGTACTTAAATAATATGCGTTGGACAACTTCGAACATCGTAAGTGGCATGCAATCCCTCCTGAGCAGGGGCTCTGAGCAGGATAGTCAGAACTCCATGGAAGCGCTCGCGGACATTCGCCAAGCCATGCTGGACGAGTTGGCTATCTGCGCATACCGAATCAATCCAGTGGTCCAAATGCGGGTGACTACCGCCGCCGACATCCAGGATCTCTGGTACTTGCGCGGCGACTTGATGGCGGCTATCGCCGCTACCGATGGAGAAGCGGCTGCCAAGCGAAAAATGACCAACATCAGCAATATGTTCCGCGGCCAGTTGCCCCGCGGTCTAAGCACCCGCCCCAGCCCACTCGGAGATTAAGCGGCACCCGTCTAGTGCGTGGGTCGCGTATGTCCCCAGACCAACAAGGCATCGCGACCATCGACGGCGAGATCCGCTTTGGCGCCTACGGGCAACAACACTTTGGTTTGTACATGCCCGAAAGGCAGGTTCGTCAATATCGGCGTCTTGGTTTGGCTGCGCAGACACTGAACGGCAGATTGCAGGCGGTAGCCCCGGTCATGTGGCGTCAATGAAAACTCAGTGAATTGCCCCAGTAGCACTGCTTTTTGTTTGTCGATGACACCGGAATGAAGTAACTGCATCAGCATGCGTTCGATGCGATACGGATGTTCACCCACATCTTCCAGGAACAAAATTCCGCCTTTTACCTTGGGAAAAAATGGCGTGCCCAATAGCGCACACACCATACTCAGATTGCCGCCCCACAAGGGTGCATTGAGAATCTGAAACTCTTTGCCACTGGAAGCCACCGGCTCCTTGAGCTGCCGCCACCCAGTCCCCTCGCCCTGCCCCACCAGCATGTCGTTGAAGCAGTCTTCCATGATGTCATCCGGCCCTGCCACAGGACCGAATCCTTCGCACACCGCAGGCCCGGCCCAGGTTACAGAACCGGTCTTGGCCATCAGAGCAAATTGCAGTGCTGTGAAATCGCTGAAACCTATGAACTCCATACCGGACGCAATCGCCTTTTCGAGGTCTTTGTAACGAATCTGATCCAGGATGC
This sequence comes from Rhodoferax sp., assembly GCA_043782015.1. GTDB lineage: Bacteria > Pseudomonadota > Gammaproteobacteria > Burkholderiales > Burkholderiaceae_C > Allorhodoferax. The sequence goes on from JAYWAV010000274.1 coordinate 4,094, forward strand.
GGGTCAACCCATAGCCGCCACGGCTCGTCAACGCGATATCGGCCCCACTGGCAGCCGCACGGTGTACTGCCGCTAGCCGGGCAGCGTCGTCACCAGCAAAGCGCTCATGGCTGCTCAGTGCGTCAGGATCAATTTCAATCTCATGACCGAGTGTTTTCAGGCGGGCTATGCCGCGTTTAAACGCGGCTTTGTCGCGCACGGCGCCGGAAGGGGAGTAAATGTAGATGTGTTTTTTCACGGGGCGATTATCAGGGCAAGAAGTTTCGCAGAGCGGCTTCGGCTGTAGCCTCACCAAAATCTCCAGACATGCGCTGTAGCAGAGTTTCAGTGATATCTGGGTACTCGCGGTCCGGCACCAATTCTGCGAAGGCGCGAAGTGCTGCGCGATGCCCTGCGTCGGGAAATGGCGCATCATTTGCAATACCCGCATCTGCCGACAGAAGCAGCACGCCTGCATAGCGCGGAATGACGGCCAACGGCAGCGTCGGACCCAGCAAATCGCCCACGGCTGGCATCACCAACACGACATTGCGCAAGTCCAGATGTTCCACCAACGCCAGCAGAACTCCACGGTGGAAGGCAAAGCTGTGCACATCCTGTTTTTTTGGCTTGTCGCTCTTGCCAAATCCGATCAGGTCCGGCGCGACTACACGCTGTCCTAAGCTAGCCCAGACCGGAATCATCTTGCGATACAGGTAGCTCCAACCGGAATTGCCATGCAGGCAGAGAAATGTCAGCGGGGCATTCTGGGGGCCTTCGTCCAGGTAGTGCATGCGAAACCCTTTAAGGGCCGGTGGCGACTGGATGTATTTGGGCTCCCACCGGTAGTCTGACAATCCGGAGTAGCGTGATTCGGGGGTACGCAGGGCATCGTCGCGCAGGGGATGGCGCTGGCCTTTGGCATCGGCACGTCTTTCCTGAAAGAAGGACTGAAGCAGTTGCCTGCAATCATCTGCCAGCACGCCACCGTGCACTGCGGTCTGGTGGTTCAAACGCGGTTCATCGAAAAGATTCAATACCGAGCCGGCGGCGCCCGTTTTAGGCTCAGCAGCCCCATACACCAGCCGCTGGACGCGCGCATGCAGCATAGCCCCCGCGCACATGGCGCAGGGCTCCAGTGTGACGTACAGGCTGCAGCCGTCCAGCCGGTAATTTCCTAGAGCACTTGCAGCAGCGCGCAACGCCTGCATCTCCGCGTGCGCACTGGGATCGTGTTGGGTAATGGTCGCGTTATGGCCAACGCCAATGACGATCCCGTCTCTGACAACGATTGCACCGACGGGAACTTCGTGGTTAGCGGCTGCAGCCTGGGCCTGCTCCAGGGCCAAACGCATGAACTGCACATCCGCGTCAGCCTGGCTGTACGCCCCGGTCATCTCACGGCCCTGGAACGCGCGTTTGCAGCCAGTCTTTCAATTGGGGAGGCGTCAAGGGCTTAGCGTACAAATAGCCCTGCCCTTCGTGGCAACCCAGGCGCAAAAGGGTCTCTGCCTGGGCTTCGTCTTCAATACCTTCCGCGATAACGGTCAGGTTGAGGTTGCGGCCCAGTTCAATCACCATTGAGGCGATATGGCCGCCGGATACTTGCTGGTTGAGTTCCGAGACAAAAGCCCGGTCGATCTTCAAACGGTCAATCGGGAGCTGGCGCAAATGGCTGAGTGAAGAATAGCCAGTGCCGAAGTCGTCAATGGCAATCGAAATACCAAGTTCACGCACCAGATGCAGTGTCTCCAGCATGAAATCTGCGTCTTCCATGGCCACAGACTCTGTGATCTCAAGTTCCAGGCATTTGGGATTGATTTTGGTATCGATCAGCGCCGCGTTGAGTTTTTCCAGGAATTCCGGGTGGCGGAATTGGATTTGCGATACGTTGACCGACATGCGCAGGTTCGGGAAGCCCAACGCCTGCAGCCGCACGAGCTCGTGGCAGGACATGCGCAGCACCCAGTCACCGATCGCGACGATCATGCCGGAGGCTTCGGCCAGCGGAATGAAACGATCGGGCGGCACGAACGAGCCGTCCTCATTGCGCCAACGAATGAGCGCCTCAACCCCAACCACTTTATTGGAGCCCAAAATGACCTGCGGCTGGTAAACGATAAAAAGGCGCTCGCTCTCCACGGCGCTGCGCAGGCTTTGCAACAGGCGCACCCGCTCGCGAATGTCTGCACCCATTTCGTTGGAGAACAGGACATAGCTGCCACGGCGACTTTTCTTTGCGCGTTTCAGCGCGATATTTGCATCTTTCAACGCATCCCGGCCTGTAACTCCAGCCCCAAGAAGTTTGGTCAACCCCATGGTTGCAGTGACAACCATAGTGTCGTCTTGCACTGCAAATGGTTCGCGGAACATCCCCAAGATAAGCCCAGGGTCGACCACGTTGCCTGGCCCCATCAGACCAAACGTATCACCACCAATGCGCGCCAATATGGCGTTAGCGCCCAATTCCTTCTTGAGCCGATCGGCGACTGCCTGAAGCAATCGATCACCCTGCTGGTGACCCAGTGCGTCGTTGATTTCAGAAAAATCATCGATATCCAGAATGGCAATGACATCGCCCGGGAACTGGCCGCTCTCCAGACGCGCATCACTCAAATCAATGAATTTGTTGCGGTTAGGCAGTTGAGACAGACGGTCATAGAAGGCCAGCTCATCGAGTTTTCTGATTTGCTCGTACGCGCGCAACGCGGCAGTTACTGTTGCGTAGAGCTTGGTACGCGTCAGCTCCGACTTGGTCTTGTAATCGTTGATGTCGAAATCATGAATGGTTTCAATTTCCGGGGCATAGCCCGGCTGGCCTGTGCGCAAGATGATGCGCAACTCGGTCAGCTTCAAGTCCTGGCGAATGGTTTTGACGAGTGCCAAGCCCGCGTCTTCGCGTTCCATGACCACGTCCAGCAAAACAACCGCAACCTCTTCTTCGCACTTGAGCAGTTGGGTGGCTTCGGAAGCGGAATAAGCATGCAGAAATTGCAGGGGGCGGCCCAATATCTTGACGCCTGCCAACGCAAATGTGGTTGCGCGGTGCACATCGGGTTCGTCATCAACGACCAACAGGCGCCAAACCAACTCCTTGGTGCCGCCTGTGTCTTGTTCGTCGTCGAGAAACTCCAACGTGTCTGAGTCCGAATGCATGCTAGGCACATTCTCCTTTTCCATCCGAACATTGTGCACTAACAACCCTCAGATTGTCAGCAACAGTCCCCTGGCCGGTAAAACTTTTTGCCTTACTCCGGACAAACCCTTGTTTGCACGCCACCACGCTCACTCCCACTCAATGGTTGCTGGTGGTTTGCTACTGATGTCGTAGGTCACACGGTTGATACCGCGAACCTCATTAATGATGCGACTGGACGCTTTCTTCAACAGGGCGTAGGGCAGTTCCGCCCAGTCAGCCGTCATGAAGTCGCTGGTTTGAACCGCCCGCAATGCCACGACATAGTCGTAGGTCCGGCCATCGCCCATCACACCCACACTCTTGACCGGCAGGAAGACGGCAAAGGCCTGGCTGGTCAGTTCGTACCAGGACTTGCCGGTTGCCTCGTCCATCGTATTGCGCAGCTCTTCAATGAAAATCGCATCCGCACGGCGCAGCAGTTCCGCGTACTCCTTGCGAACTTCGCCAAGAATCCGGACGCCCAAACCTGGGCCCGGGAACGGATGGCGGTACACCATGTTGTAGGGCAAACCCAGCGCGAGTCCCAATTCCCGGACCTCGTCCTTGAAAAGTTCACGCAGGGGCTCAAGCAACTTGAGGCCCAGTTGCTCTGGCAATCCGCCCACGTTGTGGTGGCTCTTGATCGTGACAGCCTTCTTGCTTTTGGCGCCGCCCGACTCAATCACATCAGGGTAGATCGTACCTTGGGCCAGCCATGCGACATGGCGCGACTGGTCGCTCTTCAGCTTGGCCGCCTCGGCCTTGAAGACTTCAACAAACTCGCGACCAATAATTTTGCGCTTGGCTTCCGGATCGCTGACCCCGGCTAGGTGACCCAGAAACTGCGCCTCAGCATCTACGCGGATGACCTTGGCATGCAGCTTGCCGACGAACATATCCATCACCATATCGCCCTCGTTCAGGCGCAACAGCCCGTGGTCGACAAACACGCAGGTCAGTTGGTCGCCAATGGCGCGATGGATCAAAGCTGCAGCAACCGACGAATCCACACCTCCAGACAGACCAAGAATGACTTCTTCATCGCCTACCTGGGCGCGGATGTGTTCAACCGCCTCACTGATGTAGTCACCCATGATCCAGTCGGCACGGGTTTGGCAGATGTCCAGCACAAAGCGCTCCAGAATGGCCGCGCCGCGCTGGGTATGGGTGACTTCCGGATGGAACTGCACGCCGTAGAAGCGCCGCTCCTCGTCGGCCATACCGGCGATAGGGCAACTGTCCGTGCTGGCCATCAGCTTGAAGCCCGAGGGCAGTTCGGTAACTTTGTCGCCGTGGCTCATCCAGACCTTGAGCATGCCGTGGCCCATGCTGGTTGCATAGTCCTGGATGCCGTCCAGCAGCTTGGTGTGGCCATGGGCGCGCACGTCGGCGTGGCCAAATTCCCGCTTGTGACCACCGGTGACCCGACCGCCCAATTGGTGGGCCATGGCCTGCATACCGTAGCAAATACCCAGTACTGGCAAGCCTAGCTCGAACACCAATTGCGGCGCCTTGTCGGTAGTTTCCTCGTACACGCTGGCATGGCTGCCGGACAGAATGACGCCCTTGAGGCTGCCATCTCTGGCGTACTCACGAATCCAGTCATCGGTCACATCACAGGGATGGACTTCGCAGAACACATGGGCGTCGCGTACGCGGCGCGCAATCAACTGGGTAACCTGGGAGCCGAAATCGAGAATGAGGATTTTCTGGTGCTGCATGGTATTAGGCGGCAATTTTTCGACGGGCCGCCCCTGGGAAAATTAGCCCCCGTGGGGGGCAGCGATCCGCGATGCTGCGGAGCGTGGGGGCCACATTACTCGGCTCGATAGTTCGGCGCTTCCTTGGTGATCTGCACGTCGTGGACATGGCTCTCACGGATACCGGCTGTGGTAATTTCCACGAACTCGGCTTTGTCCTGCATGTCCTGGATGGTGGCGCAACCGCAGTAGCCCATGCTGGCGCGAATGCCTCCCGCCATCTGAAACACGATAGACACCATGGATCCCTTGTAAGGAACCCGGCCTTCAATGCCTTCGGGTACCAGTTTGTCCGCATTCGGATTGCCGGTCGTGGATTCCTGGAAATAGCGATCTGCACTGCCCTGCTGCATCGCACCAATACTACCCATGCCACGGTAGCTTTTGTAGCTGCGTCCCTGGAACAGAACGATCTCGCCCGGCGCCTCTTCGGTGCCCGCAAACATCCCGCCCATCATCACGGTGCTGGCACCAGCAGCGATGGCCTTGGCGATGTCACCGCTGTAGCGGATACCGCCGTCACCAATCAACGGAACACCCGTGCCTTTGAGGGCTGTTGCAACATTGTCAATCGCCATGATTTGGGGCACGCCGACGCCGGCCACGATGCGGGTCGTGCAAATGGAGCCTGGGCCAATGCCGACCTTGACCGCATCTGCCCCGGCTTCCACCAGCGCCAAAGCAGCGGCGCCTGTTGCAATATTGCCGCCGACCACGTCGATCTGCGGGAAGTTCTGTTTGACCCAGCGCACGCGCTCGATCACGCCCTTGCTGTGGCCGTGGGCTGTGTCGACCACGATGGCATCAACGCCAGCATTCACCAGTGCTTCCACGCGCTCTTCGGTACCCTCGCCCACACCTACCGCAGCGCCAACGCGCAGGCGGCCAGTGGCATCCCGGGCTGCATTGGGGAAGTTAAGCTGCTTGGTAATGTCTTTGACGGTAATCAAGCCTTTGAGCTCGAAAGCTTCGTTGACCACCAGCAGGCGTTCCAACTTGTGTTTGTTGAGCAGCGCCTTGGCGGCTTCCGGCGTAGTGCCGTCAGGCACGGTAATCAGACGCTCACGCGGCGTCATGATCTCACTCACTGGTTGGTCATAGCGTGTCTCGAAACGCAAATCGCGCCCTGTGACAATGCCGACCACTTTTCCGCCATCGCAGACGGGAAAGCCGGAAACACCGAGTTGGTCAGACAGTGCGATCACTTGGCGAACCGTGGTGTCCGGCGTGATGACCACCGGGTCACGGAGCAAACCGGATTCGTAGCGCTTGACTTTGGCGACCTGGGCCGCTTGCTCTGCGGCGGTCAGGTTCTTGTGAACGATTCCAATGCCGCCCTCCTGGGCAATGGCGATGGCCAGGCGGGCTTCCGTCACCGTGTCCATGGCGGCTGAGACCAGGGGCAAATTCAGTGCGATGTTGCGGGAGAAACGGGTGGCGAGGGAGGTGTCCTTGGGGAGGACTTGGGAGAACGCTGGCACCAACAATACATCGTCGAAGGTGAGCGCTTTTCCTAAAAGGCGCATGTCTGGGCTCCAAAAGGCGGATTGTACCCGTGCCCATGCACACTTTAGGTTGCACTTCTACAGTTGGCAAGGCCCACTCTGGGGCGCTACACTCCGTTTATGAAAATGTTCGCTCCTTTCCTCGCTGTCGTGCTGGCATGTAGTGTCACTACGGCTTTTGCTCAATGGCAATGGATTGACAAGGACGGCCGCAAGGTATTCAGCGACCGCGCACCTCCCGCCGAGATCCTGGATACAAACATTGTCAAGCGCCCCGCTGCGCGTGCGCAGGCTGCCGCAACAGTTACAACTGAAGCAACAGATACCAATAAAACGGCAAACTCTGCGCCGGCACTTGCCGCCAGTGCGCCCAAGATTTCCGGAGTCGACAAAGAACTGGAAGCCAAGAAAAAGCAGGCAGCTGACCTGGAGTTGGCCAAGCGGCGCGCCGAAGAAGAACGCATTGTCAAAGCCAAGATTGAAAACTGCGCACGCGCCAAACAGGCCAAGGTCACATTGGACTCCGGCATGCGTATTGCGCAAGTCAACAAGGCCGGTGAGCGCGAGGTCATGGACGATGCCAGTCGAGCCGCCGAGACCAAGCGCATCCTAGGCATCATCGACTCCGACTGCAAATAGTTGCC
>JAYWAV010000275.1:0-4038 GCA_043782015.1 Rhodoferax sp.
GCGGCCCGTAACTTCCGTCGTCGATGACCGGAATATGCGCGCCCTTGTCGGTGGCCAACTGGTAGCCAATCTCGGTGGCGATGACCGGGTATTGGTCCGCCACAAATCCCCAGTCACGTTCCCAGTTCGCTTCAAATGGCGGCCCCACTTTCATCGGATACGGATGGCTGACGTAGGCGACGTTGGTGCGCGCTATGGGGGCTTTCGCAACCGGGGTCAGATCGTAGGCCCAGTTGAATCCGGCAACCAGCGAGATGGCTGCCGGGTTGTGCGCCTGAATGATGGTGATCGCCTCTTCATTGATCGCTTTCCATTCCGGCCAGGTCAATTCGCCCAGGCGCCCGTTGAACACGGTGGGCTCATTGAATATCTCAAACATGGCTACAGAGTTGGTACCCTGGTAGCGCGCGGACACCACGCGGAAAAAATCAAATGTCTCGGCCTTGGTGGTGGCGTAGTCGGGGCTTTGGTACAGGTCCGACTTCAGGTTTCCCATCGAATGCCAATCCAATATCGCGTACATGCCCAATTCGGTGATCCACGCAATGGTCTGGTCCAGGATGGATAGATAGCCTTTCTTCCCACGCTGACGCCAGGCCGAGGGATGCACAGGGATGCGCACCACGTTCGCACCCCAGGACTGGATGACTTCGAAATGCTCGCGGGTGAAGTGCCCTTCCTTCACCAGCTTGTCCGGATCAGAGATATTCACTCCCCGAAAAATGACGATCTCACCTTTGTCATTGATGAACTGGTTGCCCCGAACTTTAATAAGCGGAAGCTGGCGTGAAATTTTCTTGGCGTTGAAGTCGGGGTAATCGGTGGTGTTCCACCAGCCGGCGCCTTGCTGCCACGCATCGGCATGCCGTGTGGCGTCATCGGCCGCAAGCGCTACGCTGGCAGTGCCACTTACCAGCGCAAGAAAAACAAAAGTCTTTAAGCATTTCATAGAAACCTGTCCATACATAAGATCAGCAAATTATGACAGCGTTGTCAATTTTCAGTATGATGGCGCCCAGCCGCTGCTGCCAACGCAACCAGCGCGCCCATAAATAGATATAACGAGGAGACAACATGGGAACAACCCGTGAAAAAAAGCGAAGCCCTTTTGCGTGGGTTCCTACGGCGTATTTGGCGGAGGGAATTCCATTTGCGATGGTGATCTGGGTTGCCGGAACCATGTTCAAAGATCTCGGACATAGCGACAGCGAAATCACACTCTCCACCGCAAGCATAGGCATCATGTGGTCCCTGAAACCCCTGTACGCAGGGTTCCTGGACATGTTCAAGACCAAGCGCTTTTGGGTCATCATCATGCAATTGGTGATCGCCGCTCTGCTGGGTGTATGGGCCACTTCGCTGGCGCTGAGCAACTACTTCATGGTGGTCATCCTGCTGTTGTGGCTGCTAGCCTTTGCTTCGGCGACGCAGGACATTTGTATTGATGGCGTCTACATCACCAGCCTCAATGCGTCAGACCAGGGCAAGTTCATGGGCTTGCAGGGCGCATTTTGGAATGCGGGCCGAATTTTTGCCACGGCCGTCGTTGTGGGCACCGCGAGTTTTCTACAAAGGAACGGAATGGATGCGCGTGCAGCCTGGGCGACTGCGCTCGCACTCAGCATGGGTGCAATGGCGTTGTTTGCGGTGTACCACTACTTTGTCCTGCCCACGGGCTCCACCGCTGAACGACCTGCAAACGCATCGGCGGTTTTAGTCACGTTCAAGAACCAGTTTCTGGACTTTCTGAAGAAGCCCAGCCTGCTCGGCATGCTCACATTTGTATTTCTGTACCGCCTCGGCGAGGGGTTCCTGCTGCTGGAAGCCCCGCTGTTCATGCAAGGCCCCGTGACCAGCGGCGGCCTGGGCATGTGCGCGACCAGCGTGGTGACTGCTGCTTGCCCGCATCCGCTGGAAAGCAAGGCCCTCATTGACGGGTTGATTAGCACCGTGGTGAGCCTGGTGTTCGGACTTCTGGGCGGCATCTTCGCGGGCAAGTACGGCCTCAACCGAAGAACACTGGTGTTCATGGCGATCTGCCTCAACGTACCGCACATTACGTTCTACATTTTGAGCTGCCTGGTCTCACCAGTGGCCACAGTTTCACTGCCAGTGATCGCCATACTGGTGACACTGGAAAAAGCCGGCTATGCGTTTGGATTCGTCGCGAACATGCTGTACATGATGCAGCAGATCTCGCCAGGGAAGTACCACATGACGCACTATGCGTATTGCACTGCCATCATGAATCTGACGTTGATTCCAACGCAGATGGCAAGTGGTGTGCTTGCAGACCACCTGGGCTTTCAGACGTTCTTCCTGGTGGTGATGGCAGCATCCATTCCCTCCGTGCTGGGCGCCTACTTTGCTCCTTTCCCCAACAAAGTGGATCACAAGGCCAACACTTAGGCCCGAGCGAAAGCGCTTAGAGGGGAGTAGAGCGTTTGCCACCGGCGGTGGCGCTCTGCGTGCAAAGCGGCGCGTTCGGGGCGGGGCTCAAACGTGCGTAACCGGTGCGGCTTTTGCAATTGGTCAAGTGGCAGTCCCATCGCCAGTTGCGCAAGCCGTGCGGCCCCCATGGCGCAGCCTATGTCGCTCTCTGCCACCTGGTGCAAGCGTAGGTTCAGCACGTCCGCCATCAACTGCGACCACAGCGGGGAACGTGCGCCGCCGCCAATCAGGTCCGCTTGCGTCAGCACCGTGCCCGCGCTGGCGAGCGCATGTTGGGCATCACGCATGGCATACGCCACGCCTTCCAGCACGGCCAACGTCATGTCGGCGCGGGTGCAGCCGTTTTCCAGACCCAAAAACCCGCCACGTACAGCGGCGTCGTTGTGCGGTGTGCGCTCGCCGTTCAGATAGGGCGCAAACCAGCAAGGCGAGGCCGGTGTCTTTGGATCAATCTCTTGAAGTAGCGCCGCCTCATTGATTCCGGCAATGCCAGACCACCAAGCCAGGCTGGCGGCTGCCGACAGCAGCACACCCATCTGGTGCCAGGTGTTGGGCAGCGCATGGCAAAACGCATGGACGGCATTTTGCGGTGCGGGCATGAAGGAGGCTGTCGTGGCCCACAGAACGCCGGAAGTACCCAGAGATACAAATGCATCGCTCGCGTGCAAGGCGCCAAGGCCTACTGCGCCAGCGGCGTTGTCGCCAGCGCCGCCAGCAATCAACGGCGGCTTGGAAAAGCCCCAGCGCTTCGTCAGCTCCGCACTAAGCTGGCCCGAGACGGCGTTGCCTTCCACAAGGTGCGGCATTTGATCGCGCCGCATGCCACTGGCGGCCAGTGCCGCGTCCGACCAGTCACGCCGACCGACGTCCAGCCACAACGTGCCAGAGGCATCCGACATGTCTTCCACATATTCGCCACACAAACACCAACGGATATAAGCCTTGGGCAGCAGGACTTTTGCGACGTGGGCGAACAGTTTCGGCTCATGCTCGGCCACCCACATCAGCTTCGGCGCAGTGAAGCCGGGCATGGCCAGATTGCCAGTGACGGTATGCAGTAGCGGCCACTCGCGCGTGAGCCGCTCGCACTGCGGGGCGCTGCGGCTGTCGTTCCACAGAATGCATGGGCGCAGCACTTCTCCATCTGCATCCAGCAAAGTGGCGCCGTGCATCTGTCCCGACAGCCCGATAGCCTGCACTTGGGCGAGATCTTTGCCATGGTTTGCGTGAAGTTCGTCCAGGCCGTCGCACACAGCCTGCCACCAGTGATGCGGGTCCTGCTCGCTGAAGCCTGGTTGTGGACGGCTGACGGACAAAGGCCGGCTGACGCTGGCGATGACGCGGTCGTTCTCGCCCACCAGCGCGGACTTCACGCTGGACGTGCCAATGTCGATTCCCAATGTGATCACGGTAAGTTCTCTTTAACGAAGATATCTATGCGTATGCGTTCCTGGTCAGCGACCACACGCTCTTTGTTGAGTCGTGCAAGCGCCAACCGGAAGGCGGACCGAAGCTCGTGACCCGCGTCCTGGTTGATGACGGCGTCGGCTACGCCATCCAGCAGTGCGCGGCGTGCGTGGGGGGTCA
>JAYWAV010000276.1:0-4030 GCA_043782015.1 Rhodoferax sp.
ATTTCCATGGTGTCGCTCCTTCTAGTAGTGGGTGTTATTTGTGCCGATTACTTGCAGCGGTTACTTGCGTAAAACGGCGCCGCCCTGCGTCATCAGGCAGGCCGCCACGATGTCGTCTTCCATATCCACATGTAACGCGCCTTCCTTATTGATGACGAGCTTCAGGAAATCCAGCACATTGCGGGCGTATAGCGAAGACGCGTCGGCCGCCACCAGCGCAGGTAGATTAGTTTCGCCAATGATGGTGACACCATGCTTGACCACAGTCTTGTCGGCCTCCGACAATGGGCAGTTGCCGCCGCCGTTGGGGCCTTTGCCTGCGGCAATGTCCACAATCACCGAGCCCGGTTTCATGGACCGCACCATCTCTTCGGTAATTAGCGTGGGCGCGGCGCGGCCGGGGATCAGCGCGGTGCTGATCACTACATCCGCTTGCGCAACCCGCTTGGCGACTTCGGCTTTCTGGCGATCCAGCCAGCTTTGCGGCATCGGCTTGGCATAGCCACCGACGCCGACAGCGGCTTCTTTTTCTTCATCGGTCTCGTAGGGAACGTCGATGAACTTGCCGCCCAGTGACTCGACTTGTTCTTTCACACTGGGGCGTACATCCGACGCTTCGATCACTGCGCCAAGACGTTTGGCGGTCGCAATCGCCTGCAAACCCGCAACACCCACGCCGAGGATGACCACGCGTGCGGCCTTGACGGTACCGGCGGCGGTCATCAGCATGGGGAAGAAGCGCTGGTATTTGTCTGCCGCCATCATCATGGCTTTGTAGCCCGCGATATTGGCTTGGCTGGACAGTACATCCATGCTCTGCGCGCGGGTGGTTCGGGGTGCAGCTTCCAGCGCAAAAGACGTGAGCTGGGCACTCGCCAGCCGGTGCAACCCCGTGGCATCAAACGGATTGAGCATGCCCACCAGCGCCGCGCCAGGCTTCATCTGCGCAGCTTCGTTATCAAAAGGGGGGCGCACCTTCAGCACCAGATCGCACCCCAGCGCACCGGCAGCATCCGTAATTTCGGCGCCTGCGGCTATATAGGCTTCATCAGTCACGCTGGCGGGAACGCCAGCACCCGACTGGACGCGTACGCTGTGGCCCTGGGCCTTCAGCTTCTTTACGGTTTCCGGGGTGGCCGCAACGCGGGATTCACCCACTGTCGTCTCGGTGGGTACGCCAATAAGCATGGGGCGCTCCTTCGAATATTGTTATGAAACTGTCAGCAAGCTTACATGACATTTCGCATTCTATGGCCCGCCAAAACCCCTAACAATCGTGACTGAAGTGCACATAATCCATTGCGATGCTTGGCTTGCGGACCGACTGGAGTATGGTTGCACTATGAAAGTCACGATCTCTGGAAAGACCCGAAACCGATGGAACTCCAATATCTGGTACTGATCGTTGGCGCTGTGATGGCGCTCGGCCTTGCCTTGTACCTGCATCTGGAGTACCAGGCCCGCACATTGCGCACGCGCATCGTCGACGTGTCGGGCGGACTGCGGTTCGAGGCCCACAGTTTTTCCATTGAAGTGCGACGCAGCAGCAAGCAATTGGCCGTTATCAGCCGTACCGGTCGCATGGTGCGCACGCCGCTGAACAAGACGGAGGCACAAATGCAGGCCGCACCGTTCAAGGCCTTGTTGCCAGCCGCCGGGTTGACCATAGAGGTGCTGCGTCCGATCCGAGACCCGATGGCACAGGGCACGCCGATTCCGGTCGGGTTTTGCACGCTGCGCCTGCGTGCGACGGATGCACCTGGAAAGGACCCGCAGCCAGTGCCGGGGGGACATCTCACCGAAGTGGGCATTGAGCGGGTGCCCGACATCGTTGCCGTCAGTTTCGAGAATTTTGCATCCCGGGTGCGCGTCTGGATCGAAAAAATTGAGCACAAGCTGGAAACGGAGCGGGTGGCCCACGCGCGCAAAGAGGCCGAGACGGCGCAGGCTGCAGAGATTGAACAGGCGCTGGCTGAGGCGCAGGCCAGCAAGACAGTAACCGGCCCCCTGACTGACAAGGACCGCGAAGAACTGGCTGCGCTGCAAATTGCGAAATGGCGCCAGGCTGCTGGATTTACCGGCACCGCCACCGAGGTCAGCATCGATGCAGAGGGCCGGGTGAGCTGGTTTATCGACATGCTGAATGACGGGCGCATCACACTGCACGCCGACAAACGCACCATCCACGCCAATCTGGTGGGGGCCACCGTCGCTTCGCTAGGCGGCGAAGTGGAGATTGGCCTGCGCGATGACTACTGGACCGAGGACGAGCCTGCGCTACGCACGTTCCGGATTTTCAAAGGGATGCCGCCGGACGCACGTCGCGCCTGGAAGGAACGCATAGAGCTGGTGCGTGACAGTATTACCAAAGCGGTCCATCGCGGTCCCTGAGCAGATGGAGTGCTACGAAATATATAGCTGCTTACGCACACTCCACGGGCCATAGGGCTATTTTTTATCGGTGAACAGAGTGGGCCGTCAACGGTAAAATAGGATCCATGCCCAAACAAAGAATCGTCGTTGGCCTCAGTGGCGGCGTGGACTCCGCCGTGACCGCCCACCTGCTCAAACAACAGGGACACGAAGTCGTCGGCATTTTCATGAAGAACTGGGAAGATGACGACGACAGTGAATACTGCTCTTCCAACATTGACTTCGTCGACGCTGCTGCCGTGGCGGACGTGCTGGGCATCGAGATCGCGCACGTCAACTTCGCCGCAGACTACAAAGACCGGGTGTTCGCCGAATTCCTGCGTGAGTACCAGGCCGGGCGCACGCCCAACCCCGACATCCTGTGTAACGCCGAAATCAAGTTCAAGGCCTTTCTGGACCACGCAATTTCTGTGGGTGCGGAAAAAATTGCGACTGGCCATTACGCAAGAGTCCGCCTGAACGCGGCTAGTGGCAAGCATGAATTGCTGAAAGGTTTGGATCCGTCCAAAGACCAGAGTTACTTCTTGCACCGGTTGAATCAGGCCCAATTGTCAAAGACCCTGTTCCCGATCGGCGAGCTGCACAAAACCGAAGTGCGCCGCATTGCCGAAGAGATCGGCTTGCCCAATGCGCGCAAGAAAGACTCTACGGGTATCTGCTTTATCGGCGAGCGGCCGTTTCGCGAGTTTTTGAACCGCTATATCTCCAAAGAGCCAGGCCCAATCAAGAACGCCAGGGGCCAGACCATCGCGCAGCACGTGGGCCTGTCGTTCTACACGCTGGGTCAGCGCCAGGGCCTGGGCATAGGCGGACTCAAGGCCAAAGGCGCGCAGCGCGGCGGCGGCGACCACGCCCCCTGGTTTGTGGCGCGCAAGGACATGGATAACAACACCCTGTGGGTGGTGCAAGGGCATGACCATCCCTGGCTGCAGTCTTTGTCGCTGCAAGCGCAGGACGCATCCTGGGTCGCGGGCGTGGCACCGGCCACTGAGCAGGCAGCCTCCAAAACGCGTTACCGGCAGCAGGATTCAGCCTGCGCAGTTATAGCCAACGACAACTCCAAATTCCAATTGACCTTTAACGAACCGCAATGGGCGGTCACGCCAGGCCAATCCGCGGTGCTGTACCAGGGCGAGGTCTGCCTTGGCGGGGGCCTCATTGCGGCGGCCCATGCTGGTACTATTCCTGCATAAAGAGAGACGCTCCATCCATGTACCACGTGATCCGGAATACGGAAGGCGCCATCGACACGGTCAGCCGCCAGGCCTTGCCCGGCAGCCAACCGATTGAGGAACTGGACCCTGAGTTGGCCCAGTTTTGGGGCCGCTCTGGCGTGCGTCCCGAATTCGGCGATGCCGACGCGGACTTTGTGCGGGTGCTGGAAGACTTGATTGACACGCTGATCATGAAAAACGTGATCCGCCATACCGACCTGCCCGCTGCAGCCCAGAAAAAACTGGCCTTGCGCAAAGGGCTGCGCACCCGACTGCATGGTTCCCTGAATCTGCTGGAAGGCGACCATGGCGTTCTCTGAACCATGAGTACCACTGAACCCAATCCCCCACGTTCGGCCCATTGGCGATTGGGTGAGCACGGC
>JAYWAV010000277.1:0-4023 GCA_043782015.1 Rhodoferax sp.
AAGGACGGCGGCACAGGCAAAAATATTCGCAATGCGCCGTTTCTCAACCACTCGGACCAGGAGCTCTCGCTGATAGAGACCCTGGTTGGCCGCAAGGTGCCATTCGTGTTTTCCAAAGACGCTTACAGCGCGCCGCGCCGCAGCTACTGATTAATCAGTTTTCTGGCGCGCCGCGCACTATCCACGCGACAAATTTGTCGTAGTCGATGCGCCCGGAATCACCGAGCGGCAGGCTGGCGTCAAAGCCTGGCCGAACGCCGCCGTTGTGGTGGTTGCCGGAAGGCTTGCGCAGCAAGGCACTGCCCGCCAGGTCGGTGAAATTGACCCGGCCGCGCACTTCGGTATAGAGCCAGTGCCGGTTGGTCGCGTCACTGGCGTCGCCGGTGCCCGCCCGGTCGAAGTCGCCATAAAACAAGGGTGGCACCGCCGCGGTAGTGGCGGGGTCTTTGCCAGTGACGTGGCAGGTGGTACACAAACCACCGCCGGCCTGCAAAAGCGTCTTGATGTCGGCAAACTTGATGCTCGCGGGGTCCCAGACCAAGGTGGAATCCACCTTGATGCGCAAAGTCTTGGAAGCGCTGCTGGTTGTGCCATTGCCGGTGGTGAGCTGCACTGTGTAGACGCCGTCGCCACCGGTAGCGGTTAGTGTGGGCGTGGCGCTGACCGCATCGGACAATGTCGCTGTACCGGACGTCACGGACCACTGGTAGGTCGTAGAGTAAAGGCTCATGGCGGCGCTCAGGGGGATGGCTGCACCGCTCTTGACGACCCGGTCCAGTCCAGGGTCCGCCACTGGGCGACCCGGACGCGCCGCGCCATCGGTATAGCCCTTGCCGGTGAGGTAAGACGCCATCGTGCCGTTAATGGCCGGTGTGCTCCAGTACTTGTCAGAGATCAGCTTGGCCAAAGGCATATTGCCGCGGTCAACGATGTGGGTTTTGATCCGATCCGAGTAGGCATCAAACGCGGTGAAATCCTCAAAGCTGATGTCGGACTGGTTGCCGGTGCCGCGCAGACCGTGGCAAACGCGGCAGGATTGAGAAACCGTATTGGTGTACAGCGTTTGCTGGCCGTGAACTTGCCACGACATCGGCACGTAGGTGTCGGTCGTGGTGCTGGTTGCATTGGGCAAGCCGTCGCCACCGTACAACTGTTTGAGGTGGGTTGCCGCCTCGCCTTGGTACTCGTTCGGATTCGCCACGCGGCGGCAGCTGTCTTCGGCGTTGGGCGTTGGCAGGGCAGTCCCAGTGGGCAGCGAGAAACTGCACAACACCATCTTGTTCAATGCCTTGATCTTGGCTTCCTGTTCACTGCGGGAGTAGCCGGCGATCGTCGAGAAGTCGAAGGAAGGTGGTTCAAACGGGTGCAACTGTGCCGCCAGATCTCCGCGCGCGCCAGAGGCGGAATTCATCAACCGCGTGAACAGGCGTTTGCCGGTGACAGGGTGCGCCGGCGTCAGCGCGTCGCCGCGCCCGCCGTGGCAGCTGACGCAGATGGTGGGCATGGACTTGTCGCCACGCCCATCGAGGTTGGCTGCCATCAGCCGGGCGCCAGTAACCGGGTTAAAGGTGTAGAACTTCACAAACCGGATCGCATTGGGCGACGGATTGGCTGGGCCGGGTTCGACGACGCTGACCTCGATGCCGTTGGTGCCCAGGTGCCACTGGTCCACACCATTGATCGCCGCTTCCAGATTGAACGGAGAGTAGGGGCCGTAAGAGCCCACCAGGTAGTTTTCAACGACAAAAGCCAGCGAACCGTCCGGATTGCGCCGTCCGGTCATCTTGCGGCCGTAGCCCAGATCGCGCTGGTCGCCGATGATGATGCTGGCCTCTTCGCCCATGCCGCTGCCAAAGCCGTTCTTGGCTTTAAAGGCCGTCAGTGTGGTGCGCTCGCTGTTGGGATCAATCGCCTCGTAATAGGCAGTGGCATAGGCTGCCGAGTTGACCTCCAAGGAGCCATCGGCCTGCTTTTGCGGGTTGGGGAACAGCAGAAAGCTGTCCGGGCCAGTGGTTGGTATCACCGGACCTTTTTCACCGGACACGACGTCCGCATTGCCGCTGCCGCCGCTTCCGCCGCCACCGCAGGCGCAGAGCAGTGCTGCGCAAGCAATGGCGCTGATGGTTCCAAGGGTGTTGATAAGACGCATGGCCATGCTTCCTCAGAATCGCATCAGGTAATTGGCAGACAGCTGGTTGCTGATATAGCTCTTGGGTGAGGTCGCCCAGTCTGGCCGCAGGCTTGGGGTGGACTCGACGCGGCGCCAGCCAATATCCAGCGAGTCGCGCGGGCCGAGACCCTTGTTGTAGCCCAACGTCATCAGCACGGTCGTGCCGTCAAAACGGTAGCTCGCAAGGCGCTCGGCGGCAAACGCATCGTCCAGCACAAAGACCTTGGAAATGGAGGCGTTTTCCAGCGATGCGTGGCCGGTGGAGACGATGTCGCCTTGGCGGTATTCACCGGCCCAATATAACGTCGCGCCGCGTCCAAGTGCATAGTCGAAGTTGATCCGGAACGAAGAGTCCTGCGCCGTGAATACATCACTGCGCGCGTGGCGCTGGTTGCGCGTCAGCGCGGCAAATATGGTGATGCGGTCGGTCCAGGGTTGCAATACGGATACGCCAAGCGCCAGCCGGCCACCGTCGCGCAGCTCGGTCTGGAACTTGTCCGCAGCAGCCTTGCCGAACAGCGACCAGGTGGCGGTATCAAAATCGGACGAAGCCCGGTATTGGTAGCTCGCCTCGGCGCCCAGGTTGACACGGCTGAGTCCGTTGAAATTCTGGAAGCGCTCACCGCCCACGCTGCCTGCGAATATCCAGCGGCTGTTGGCCCCAGCGTTCACGGTCGCAGTCTTGCTGATGTTGAGGCTGTAGATCGAGTCCGCAAAAATGTCGCCATCCAGCTTGGAGCGGGTGACGTTGTCGTCCCAGGTGGTGCCAGCATCAACCTGCAGCTCGCTGTCATCACTGAAGTCGGTGTCCAGACCTGGCAGCAGTTTCGGAAGCCCCTTGCCGCCCAGGGCCTTGGTGAGCCGGACGCGCACTGCGTAGCTGGACTCTTCCGCTGACACCCGTGCCAATTGGTAGTCCAGCCCCAGCGTCCAGCCGTCGCGCATCACGAAATCGCTGCCAATGCCCCACGCCAACATGCCTTTGCGATTGCTGCCCGGTGCAATGGAATAGTGGGTGCCAGCGACCTGGTCTGCGTAGGCAATGTCGGCACTGCCCGTGTCCTGCAAGTCCTGGCGCCACTCCACCCGTGCTCTGGGCATTACCCAGCCAAACGGCGTTGCGTGGACGCTCTCCCCCCGCAATCCGAGGACCGCCTGGGACGCGGAGGAGGTCTGTTCAAAGTAGGTCAGTGCGAAGTTGCCGGCACCCGTCTCTGTGCTCTGGGCCAGCTTGTTCGTGGAGAACTCCAGGCGCCCATACGGGGACAGCAAGCGGCCCCGGTCGCGGAACTCGTAGCCTGCGCCAATCGATCCAAACAGCTGCTGGCCGCCACGTGTGCCAAATGCATATTCGTTGGCGGGGATCACCCAGCGCCGGGATTCGAAATCGGCTGCGCCTACCCCCAACAAGCCTTCCACAAAGGTGTTGGTGCTCATCAAATAACTGGCGTACAGAGCTACTGAATAGCCCTTCGCGGCGTTGTACGTGCCATCAGTACCCAGGTTGGCGTTGTCACGTGCATACCCCACACCCAATCCGACGGTCAGCCTATCGCTGATGTCGCGGTCCATCCCCAGCGTAACGCCGCTGGATTGGAAGTTCGACGCATCTGCACTTCCCGCGGTCCCACGTGCACCCCAACTCGCCATGCCTTCTGCCCAAATACTGGTGCTGTCTGGCGCATTCTGGGCGTTACTGGCGGAGAACGATTTGGTCAAGGCACCCAGGTCTACGGACTGGTTTTGGGTCAAACCACTGGCCAATGTAAACAGCGGGTTGTTGGCGAGGCCGAGGTCCGCGCCTGCAATCGCAACTGCGCTGGACAAAGGGAGCGATGCCGCTGCGGTACCCA
>JAYWAV010000278.1:0-4014 GCA_043782015.1 Rhodoferax sp.
GATTTTCTCGGTCTGCGGTCTGACCGTTGCCAGAAGAGATTGCCACAAGAACCGCTACGGCAAATATATCTGCAAGAACTGCCAGGCTGCCGGGGTAAACACTGCTGCGGCTGTTGCGGCGGGGTCTGGCCAGGGCCCCGCCTACTGAACCCGCGGCGGCCGGGCAGACTGGCGCTGAGCGTCGGCTGGCGACGCTCAAGTACGTCTCAGGCCAAAAAGCCGTGTGTCCGGGTACTGTGCGCGGTTTTGGGCAGTCAGTGGCGCTTCTTCGAGCCGCGCGATCCATCAGGATAGGCGCTGGGTCCAGTCGGTGGCGCGGCCGGATTGCCAGCGATGAGTCGGTTCAAAGCGCGACAGGAAAGGTTGTCGAAGCTGTCGGCATTTCTTACAGGCCTGACCGCAGCGATGTCTGAGGCTTGGCGTTTGGCCGATCTCGCGGCAAATACCTCGTCAATACGTCGGGGATGCTGGCTTTTAAGCATTGATCCATTTGAAGAAATTGGCTGATCGCCAACAAGAAATCTGGTCAGCGAAAAATTTGGCGCAAAACTTGCTCAATGTTTCGGCAGTCGATCACCACTGTGGCATTTGCCACGTTGCAGCGATTTAAATTCAATAAACCTATCACTGAAAAATCAAAAATGCACCCAAAACATCCCAATCTCAGCTCGATTTCCCGCGCATTTGTCAACACGGGGCTGCTGGCCGGGTGCCTGGCTTTTGGCGCCAGCGCCCATGCAGGCCTGGTCATCAACGCCACTTTCGCCGGGGTCTACAGCGTCGCGCAGCAGGCTGAGGTCAACACCGCGATTGCGTATTACCAAAACACCTTCAGCAACAACATGACGCTGAACATCAGGTTCTTTAATTCGGGTGCCGGGCTGGGGTCCAGCAGCCAATTGCTGTACAAGGTGAACTACGCCGACTACCTCACCGCGCTGCGAAACGATGCCACCACCGCAAACGACGCGACGGCACTGGCCAACATCCCCAACGGCACCGGCGCGTTGCCGGTTGCGGGCCAGAGCTCCCCAGTTCCGGGTACTGGCAACCAATTGATCATCAACCGCGCCAATGCGGCTGCGGTGGGCATCAACGTCGGCACGCAAAGCGACGGCACCTCGACCTGGGACGCCGACATCGACCTGAACCTCGCGTTGATGAGCACCAACCACGCCAGCCCGACTGCGGGCCTGTACGACGAGCGCAGCGTGGCCCAGCACGAGATCAACGAAGTGCTGGGCACGACGTCGAATCTCGGCCGAAGCAATGGTTTTTTTGCGGGCTCAAGTTCAGCGATCGATCTTTTTCGCTACAACGCGGCCGGCAATCGCGCCTTCACCACCGCCGGTGACGACGCCTATTTTTCGCTCGATGGCACGTCCAAACTGGTTCGCTTCAACCAGGATTCGCGCGGCGATTACAGCGATTTCTGGAGCAACAACGGCGGGGGAAACTTTGGCGCTAACCCGCCCTACCAGATCCAGGACGCGTTCAGTGCTTCTGGCAAGGCTGCCGAGATGGGCGTCGAAAACACCATGCTCGATGTCATCGGTTATACCTTCAAGTCTCAGGCCAACGCCGTGCCTGAACCTTCAAGCCTGGCACTGGTGATCGCCGCCCTGGGGCTGGCTGGCTTGACGGCACGGCGCCGCAGGCTTTGATGCCCACACCGGAGCTCACCACCGGCAGGCTTTGCCACGGCTTGTGCACGGCAGTCCGGTGCGCCAGCGTGTTTCGCTGGGTGCGCAGCGGGACGCAGCATGGCTTGCTGCTTGGCCTGATCGCCATCACCGGCGCTGCGCCGCTGGCCGCCGAACCCCTGTCCAGGGCGGATGCGATGCCGCAGACATTCCGCATCGACGCACTCAGCATCCGCCTGTCCCGCCAAGTCAGCAACGCACCCTGGCAGGTTCAACTCTCCGGCGCTGACGGCGGTAGCCTGACGCAAGGCGGCAAGCAGCGCCCATTTCCCTATTCGGCCAAGGATCTTGTCGCGTTGCTGAACGCGCTGTACGAAGTTCACTTTTTCGATATGCCGTCGCGTTATGCCGCTCACGCGGCGGCGCAGTTGGGGGCTGACGGCACGGTTAGCATGGCCGGGGTGGACAGCTCCAACGCCACCGGCAACGGGATCTGTGTGAGCGTGGCAAGCTTCGAGAAATGTGTTCAATGGGGCAACCGCGCGCCCGTGGAACTGGATCGCATCGCCCAGCGCGCCTTCGGCGAGGCCCTGCGTCTGGCCGCCGAACGTTGAACGGGTCCGGCGCATACGCGCCGAATTCTTCACCAGCCCCGCTGCGGCTTTCCTTGCACGACCTTGGCACAGCCCGCGCTACGGTTCCAGGGCCGCCGCACCGGCCAGACCTTGATAACCAGGCTGACACGCCTGCACAGGCCGCTATAAGTTTATCCCAGTGGCGGCGGTCTTCAGCGCCCAAGCCGCGCCAAAATCTGGATCCCCACAGCTATTCGGCTTACCCCACCGCCATTGCTTTCATGGGTCGGGTCAGCACGGTTTCCTAACTCAGACGAACAGCCCTTCCACAAAGCCGATCCGGTAGACCATCAGCGCGCCGAGCAGACAGCTAAAGGTGCCAACCGCGACCGTAATGCCGTTGTGGACCGAGGCCAGACCAGCGGTGGCTGACAAGCGCAGCGGTACCGCAATCGCGATCGACAGCAGCGCCATGCCGGCGATGGAGCCCAGGCCGAACAGCAGGATATAGGCCAGGCCGGTGGCGAACGACTGTACGGCTTCGAGACTGAGCAGGATCAGTGCTGCCGACCCGGCCATGCCATGCATCATGCCGATGGTCAGCGCACGCAGTGGAAAGGCGTGCGGGTGGCCATGCGCCTGCAACCGGTGGGTGACCTTTTGCGCCGGAGCCGAACCGGCATGACTGTGGGCATGACCATGCCGCGTGTCCGGCCCGTGGTCATGGACATGAAAATGGATTTTTTGCCGCACCAGCCGGCGCAGCACGTCCGCGCCCAGGCCGATCAGCATGACTGCGACGGCCATTTCCAGCGCCTGCTCCATTCCGGCGGGAATCGCCTTGCCCAATGCCAGCACAACGCCACCAAACAGCATCAGCGTGAGGGTGTGTCCGACGCCCCAGGCGACACCCTGCCGGACTGTCTGCGCCAGCGTGTTGCGGCCCGAGGCAAGGGTGGCCACCGCAGCCAGGTGGTCCGCCTCCGTGGCGTGTTTCATGCCCAGCATGAAGCCCACAAACAGAATCAGGAGCAGGCTCACGGGCCAGCCTAGCCAAGTCGCTGCGTTGAGGGCCAGCGCTCTGAGGGCGGCCAGTCTATGCTCATGGTGCTTCCAGCGCGCGCTCAGGTTTGCGCAACGGCCGCGCTGCCATGTACCTGCTGTTTCAGCCAGTGGTACCAGGCATCCATGCCTTCGCCGGTCTGCGCGGACACCTGCAATACGCGGATGCTGGGGTTGACCTCGTGAGCATACGCAATACAGCGCTGCACGTCGAAATGCAGATGTGGCAGCAAATCGATCTTGTTGAGCAGCATCAGCTCGGCGGCCTTGAACATATGCGGGTATTTGACCGGTTTGTCCTCGCCTTCGGTGACCGACAGAATGACCACCTTGGCGCGCTCGCCCAAGTCGAACAGCGCTGGACAGACCAGGTTGCCCACGTTCTCGATCATCACCACCGAGCCGGGCGGCGGTTTAAGCTGCGCCAGGCCACGCGCCAGCATGTCGGCATCGAGGTGGCATCCAGTGCCGGTGTTGATCTGGATCGCCGGTGCACCGGTGGCACGTATGCGCTCGGCGTCGTTCAAGGTCGCCTGATCGCCCTCGATTACGCTGATGGCCAGTTGGCCGCCAATTTCACGAATGGTGCGTTCCAGCAGGCTGGTCTTGCCCGAGCCAGGTGAGCTGACCAGGTTGAGCGCCAGGATTTCCCGGCCCGCCAGCCAGCCACGGTTGCGCTCGGCGAGCAACTGGTTTTTGGCCAGCAGTTCGATTTCCAGCGCAATCGTTTTGCC
>JAYWAV010000279.1:0-4013 GCA_043782015.1 Rhodoferax sp.
AATGTGATTGCCGTACACCCTAGTTTTCCGGCCAAGGACTACAAAGGATTTATTGCAGAGCTGAAGAAAGCCCCAGGTAAATACTCCTACGCAACCTCGGGTACCGGCGGCATTGGCCATTTGCAGACCGAGCTCTACAAGAGCCAGACCGGTACTTTCATTACCCATATTCCGTACCGTGGTGCAGGCCCCGCGCTGAATGACACGGTGGCCGGACAGGTGCCCATCATTTTTGACAATCTGCCGTCAGCACTGCCTTTCATACAGAGCGGCCGCTTGGTGCCCATTGTCGTTGCTGCGCCCCAGCGACTGGTGCAGTTGCCCAATGTGCCCACCTTCAAGGAAGTGGGGCTGGAGCCGGTGAACCGCATGGCTTTCTATGGCATTTACGGTCCCAAGGGCATGCCCCGCGAGATCGTGGACAAGATCAACGCCGCAGTGCGCAAGGCGCTGGAAGACCCGGCCGTCAAGAAGCGGATTGAAGAAACCGGCTCCATCATCGTTGCCAATACGCCGGAGCAGTTTGCGGCGCAAATCAAGGCCGAGTACGAGGTCTACAAGAAGGTGGTCGACAGCGCTGGTTTGCGGTTGGAATGACGGTTGGTGCGACCGCCAACCTGACAAGCATCGATGCGTTCATCGATGCGCTGTGGCTTGAAGAGGGGCTATCCCGCAATACGCTGGCAGCCTATAGACGTGATCTGAGCCTGTATGGCACTTGGCTTGTATCGACAGGCCATTCGCTCAATGACACGCGTGAGCAGGATCTGCAGGCCTATTTCGCCTACCAGCACGCGAAGACGCGGGCCACTACCGCGAACCGCCGGCTGACGGTATTCAAGCGCTACTTTCGTTGGTGTCTGCGTGAGAGCCTGATTCAGGCAGATCCCACGCTCAAGCTGCAGTCTGCCAAGCAACCACTGCGCGTACCGAAGACGTTGAGCGAGGCCCAGGTCGAAGGCCTACTGGCAGCACCCGATACAGGCACCGAGCTTGGTGTGCGCGACCGCACAATGCTGGAGCTGATGTATGCCAGCGGCTTGCGTGTTAGCGAGTTGGTGACGCTCAAAACCCTTCATGTCAGCATGAATGACCATGTGTTGCGCATCATGGGCAAGGGGAGCAAGGAGCGGCTGGTGCCGTTTGGCCAAATTGCGGGTGACTGGTTGCGCCAGTACATGGGCGTCGCACGTACAGCATTGTTGGCGGGGAAGCAGACGGATGACCTGTTTGTCACCGTACGCGGTACCAAGGCGGGAGGCGCCATGTCGCGGGTGATGTTCTGGATGGTGGTGAAAAAATACGCCAAGGCCGCAGGCATTCACTCTCCGTTATCACCGCACACACTGCGCCACGCATTCGCCACGCATTTGCTGAACCACGGAGCTGATCTACGGGCGGTGCAGATGCTGTTGGGACACGCGGATATGTCAACAACGACGATTTACACCCATGTGGCGCGGGAGCGCCTGGCGGCGCTGCATGCGCGACACCATCCCAGAGGATGAGTCTGTTCGCCCTGAGCTTGGCCTGTCCTGAGCTTGGCGAAGGGCGAATGGCTTCGACAGGCTCAGCCCGAACGGATGTTTCGAGTTTGTGGATAGCTGCTCAGGCTGCGGGGTCCTGCAGCGCCAGCAACTCGGCTTCTTCAAAGCCTGCCAAACGCCTGGCGGGTAAGTTGAAAGGCGCTTTCAATTTCGGGGCTCCATAGCGCTTTGCCAGATCGGCGTAGGTGGCAATCGGGTCCAGGCCGCGTTGCGCGCACACAAAGCGGTACCACCGATTGCCCGCCGCGACATGGCCAATCTCGTCGCGCAGGATGATGTCCAGTATCTTGCCAGCCTCGTGGTCGCCCGCGCCCACGAGTTTTTTCTTGACCGCTGGAGACGCGTCCAGTCCACGGGCTTCCAGTGTGCGCGGTACCAGCGCAATGCGGGCCAGCAGATCGCTCTTGGTGCGTTCGGCCATATCCCACAGCGTGTTGTGCGCATCAAAGTCACCGTAGTCGAAACCCAGGCTCAACAGGTGGTTGCGTAAGAGCGTGAAGTGTTTGGCCTCTTCCTGCGCGATGGTGACCCAATCCCGGTAGAAATCGTCTGGCATGCCGGCAAAGCGCCAGACAATGTCCAGTGCCAGATCGATGGCGTTGAGTTCGATGTGCGCAATGGAGTGGATCAGTGCGGCCCTACCCTCCGGGGTGCGCAGCGATAGCAACGGGATGGATTTCGCATGCACCAGCCGCGGCTTGGCGGGGCGCCCCGGAATGCCGATGGCTTCGGGGATGTGCGCGTCTGCACCCACGGCTATTGAAACGTCCAGTGCCAGCGTTGCCGCTGCTTTGGCGACGGCATCCTGTTGGAGAAGAGGGGGCACCACGATGGCGCGCAGGCATTGCATAGCAGGCATTGTAGGGATTACCAGTTGCTATGAAAAATATAGCTGGTTACACACGCTCCGTAAGCGCTGGAGGCACTATTTATGTTTTTTTCAGACGGTCAGCCAAAGCCCTCAGATGCCACAGGCAAGCGCCATCTCTACAATCCTGTATTTGTACCCAACATCCTGTAGCCATGGCCATTTACGAACTCGACAACATCTCCCCCCGCATCCACGACAGCGCCTGGGTCGCCGACAGCGCACAGGTCATGGGCAATGTGGAGTTGGGCGAAGACAGCAGCATCTGGTTCGGCGTGGTGATTCGTGGCGATACCGAGGTCATCAAGATCGGTAACGGCAGCAATATCCAGGACGGCACGGTGATGCACGCCGACCATGGTAAGCCGACGACGGTCGGCGACAACGTCACGGTCGGCCACAAGGTCATGTTGCATGGCTGCACGATTGGCGACGGCTCGCTGATTGGCATCGGCGCGGTGGTGCTCAACGGCGCAAAGATTGGCAAGGGATGCATCGTCGGCGCTGGTTCGCTGGTTACCGAAGGCAAGGAATTTCCGGACGGCTCGATGATCATGGGCAGCCCGGCCAAGGTCGTGCGCGAGCTGACCGAAGCACAACAGCAGGGCCTGCAAATGAGCGCGCTGCATTACATAGAAAACGCACGTCGGTTCAAGACCGGCCTGCACAAAATCGCATGAAACTTTGCGGGACAGACCAAGTGTTGCACGCAGTGAACTTTGCTCTGTCCTCAACTAATTGGAAATATGTCTGAACTTCATAAATTTCTCTTCGATGGTCTGCCCGTGCGCGGCATGGTTGTGCGCCTGACCGATACCTGGCGCGAAATCCTGAAGCGCCGTGCCTCCAATTCGACGACTGGCGCTTACGCGCCGCCAGTAGCCGCGATGCTGGGCGAGATGACCGCAGCGGCGGCCTTGATGCAATCGAACATCAAGTTTGATGGCTCGCTCATCTTGCAAATCTTTGGCGATGGGCCGGTCAAGCTGGCGGTGGTGGAGGTTCAACCCGATCTGGCTTTGCGCGCGACGGCCACAGTGATGGGAGAAGTAGCCGACGATAACTCTTTAGCGCAGATGGTCAACGTCAGCAATCTCGGGCGCTGCGCGATTACGCTGGATCCCAAAACGAAATTCCCCGGTCAGCAGCCTTACCAAGGGGTGGTTCCCTTGTTCGATGACCATGGCAAGCCGATCAATAAACTCAGCGCCGTGCTGGAGCATTACATGCTGCAAAGCGAGCAGTTGGATACCACGCTCGTTTTGGCGGCTGACGATAACATTGCTGCGGGCTTGTTGATCCAGCGCTTGCCGATGCAGGGCAGTGGCAATCTGGCGGGCAGCATGGTGAGCCGCGAAAACGAAGATGAGATTGGCCTGAACGAACACTACAACCGTATCGCGACGCTGGCCTCCAGTTTGAAGCGCGAAGAGTTGCTTGCGCTGGATGTAGACACGATTTTGCGACGCCTGTTCTGGGAAGAGCAAATCATCCGTTTTGAGCCATTGATAGGTGAGACCGCTCCACGCTTTGAATGCAATTGCAGCCGCGAACGGGTGGCAAAAATGATTGTGGGGCTGGGGCGTGAAGAGGCGGAA
>JAYWAV010000280.1:0-3992 GCA_043782015.1 Rhodoferax sp.
CGTTCACGTGGGGCTTGGTACGCGTGAATTTTTCTTTTCCCATTTCGATTCCTTAAAAGAGCATTGCCCGTGGATTGGTTTAATGTTTGCAGTTCGTCACTGGTTCCCTGGCCACGGGCAGCAAGGGGTGCGAAATCGCAGACAGCTTCAAATTCGTCTAATCAGAGGTGCCCGAGCCAATTCGCTGTGCGAATATGGATCTGGCACACTGACAATTATTTTGCGCGCGCAGCCATGATGGCTTCAGACACATTGCGTGGCGCTTCGGTGTAGTGCTTGAATTCCATGGTGTAAGACGCACGACCTTGCGACATTGAGCGCAATGTAGTCGAGTAGCCAAACATTTCGGACAAAGGAACTTCAGCCTTGATGGCTTTGCCTCCACCAACCATGTCTTCCATACCTTGCACCATGCCGCGGCGTGAGGACAGATCGCCCATCACGTTACCAGCATAGTCTTCCGGCGTTTCCACTTCCACGGCCATCATCGGCTCCAGAATCACTGGGTTGGCCTTGCGGCAACCTTCCTTGAAACCGAAGATTGCGGCCATCTTGAACGCCAACTCGTTGGAGTCAACGTCGTGGTACGAACCGAAGTGCAAGGTCACCTTGACGTCCACAACGGGGTAACCCGCCAGCACGCCTTGGGTCACTGCCTCGTGAATACCCTTTTCCACTGCAGGAATGTATTCGCGTGGAACCGTACCGCCCTTGATCGCATCAACGAACTCAATACCCTTACCAGGTTCATTGGGTTCAATCTTCAGCACCACGTGGCCGTACTGACCCTTACCACCGGACTGGCGAACGAACTTGCCTTCGGCATCTTCGATCGTCTTGCGGATGGTTTCGCGGTAAGCCACCTGAGGCTTGCCCACGTTGGCTTCCACGCCGAACTCGCGCTTCATGCGGTCGACAATAATTTCCAAGTGCAACTCGCCCATACCAGCGATCAGCGTCTGGCCGGACTCTTCGTCGGTCTTGACGCGGAACGAAGGATCTTCCTGGGCCAAACGCTGCAAAGCGATACCCATTTTTTCCTGGTCTACCTTGGTCTTGGGTTCCACGGCCTGCGTAATCACCGGCTCAGGGAACACCATGCGCTCCAACATGATGATGGCCGATGGGTCGCACAGGGTTTCGCCCGTGGTGACATCCTTCAGTCCGATGCAGGCGGCGATGTCGCCAGCAACAATTTCGCTCACTTCTTCACGCTTGTTGGCGTGCATTTGCACGATCCGGCCGATACGCTCTTTCTTGCCACGGATCGGGTTGTAAACGGTGTCGCCCTTTTGCAGAACGCCAGAGTACACGCGCACGAAGGTCAACTGACCCACGAACGGATCCGTCATCAGCTTGAATGCCAATGCCGAAAATTTCTCGGTGTCAGACGCTTGGCGCACTACGGGTGCTTCGTCGTCGTCCATACCGTTCACCGGTGGGATATCCACAGGCGATGGCATGAATTCAATCACAGCGTCCAGCATACGCTGCACGCCCTTGTTCTTGAAGGCGGAACCACAGTACATCGGCTGAATTTCGCTGGCGATGGTGCGCTTGCGAATACCGAACTTGATTTCCTCTTCGGTCAAATCACCTTCTTCCAGGTATTTGTTCATCAGCTCTTCGGTAGCCTCAGCAGCAGCTTCCACCATCTTCTCGCGCCACTCTTTGGCCAATTCGACCAGTTCTGCGGGGATATCACGGTAGTCGAACAGCATGCCTTGCGAGGCTTCATCCCAGATGATGGCTTTCATCTTGATCAAGTCCACCACGCCGGTGAAATGTTCTTCAGCACCGATTGGGATCACCATGGGCACAGGGCTGGCCTTCAGGCGCAACTTCATCTGGTCCACAACCTTGAAGAAGTTGGCACCGGTACGGTCCATCTTGTTCACAAATGCCAGACGTGGCACTTTGTACTTGTTAGCCTGACGCCACACGGTTTCAGACTGGGGCTGCACGCCACCCACGGCGCAATAGACCATGCAAGCGCCATCCAGCACGCGCATGGAACGCTCTACTTCAATCGTGAAGTCCACGTGACCGGGCGTATCAATGATGTTGATACGGTGCTCGGGCAAGGACTTGTCCATACCCTTCCAGAAACAGGTGGTCGCAGCAGAAGTGATCGTGATGCCACGCTCTTGCTCTTGCTCCATCCAGTCCATGGTGGCTGCGCCGTCGTGCACTTCACCAATTTTGTGATTCACACCAGTATAAAAAAGTACGCGCTCGGTAGTCGTAGTTTTACCAGCGTCGATGTGTGCAGAGATACCGATATTGCGATAGCGCTCAATGGGGGTATGGCGAGCCATGATGGATCCTTGGTTGATCTGAGTCTTCTGTATTCAATCTGCTACCCGCACAACGCGGCGTAGCGAGCGGCTTTCAGACTAGGCGCAGTCCTGCAGGCAGTGCTAACAGCACGACAAGGGACTGCAACGACGTATGAAAGCCGCGCAGTAGCCGCCTTTTAGAAGCGGAAGTGGGAGAAGGCCTTGTTCGCCTCTGCCATGCGGTGAACTTCATCACGCTTCTTCATGGCACCACCACGGCCTTCAGTGGCTTCCAACATTTCGTTGGCCAGCCGCTGTGCCATGGACTTCTCACCGCGCTTGCGAGCGGCTTCCTTGATCCAGCGCATGGACAAAGCCAGGCGACGGACGGGACGCACTTCAACGGGCACCTGGTAGTTGGCACCTCCCACGCGGCGGGATTTCACTTCCACCATGGGCTTGACGTTGTTGATAGCGACGGTGAAGGCTTCCACCGGGTCTTTATCAGGGTGCTTCTTGGCGATCAGTTCAAGAGCACCATAAATGATGCGCTCGGCTACAGCCTTTTTGCCGCCTTCCATGATCACGTTCATGAATTTGGACAGCTCTACATTGCCGAACTTGGGATCTGGCAGAATTTCACGTTTAGGGACTTCGCGACGACGTGGCATTTTTTCACCTCTTTGCTTCAGTTGGCTCCCATTGAAGGGGGCCTCGAGAGTTAATCAATAAGACTCTCACTTACTCGACCCAAACAGCGGGTCACTTCGTTTATCTACTGCGCCACGCAGCAAACAAACACCTTTTACTTTTTCGAATCCAGGGCCAAATCTTGAAAGTTTCCGCCTTGAATCCAGGTCAATTTACTTGGCCTTTGGCTTCTTTGCACCGTACTTGGAGCGCGATTGCTTGCGGTCTTTCACGCCTTGCAAATCGAGCGAACCACGGACGATGTGGTAACGCACACCGGGCAAGTCCTTGACACGACCGCCGCGAACCAGCACGACGCTGTGTTCCTGCAGGTTGTGGCCTTCGCCGCCGATGTAGGAAATGACTTCAAAACCGTTGGTCAAACGCACTTTGGCGACTTTACGCAGAGCGGAATTGGGCTGCTTAGGCGTTGTGGTGTACACACGGGTGCACACACCGCGACGCTGCGGAGAGTTCTGCATAGCAGGGCTCTTCGACTTGATGGTCTCGACCTCACGGCCTTGGCGCACGAGTTGGTTAATGGTTGGCACTTAAGCCTCCTGAAAATAAACGTCCCTAAACGTTTGAAATATGACGAAAACGTGAATCTCTTCGGAATTTCCGAAAAGCCTTCTAATGTATCAGATCGAGGGTTTCCCCGCAAGAGAAACCGGGTTTAGTGCACCAGCTCGTACAGCGCTGAGCCGTCGCCGTTGTCTTTAGCCAGCCGGATTTGAGGGTGGCTGGCCAGGTATTTGACGCCATCGGCGCCCGATAGAAACGTCATGTGCACGCCAGGAACCGGCAAAACGCGCCAGTTGCCGTCTGCCGACGGGTTGACTTGCTTGTTGGCCGACAGCTTGTCCATCATGCGCAGGTATTCGATCAGGACTTGGCGGTTTTCTTCCGGAGCCTCGTAAACCACCTTGGATGCGTTCAGGCCCGGGAAACTACCGCCGCCAAAGGCGCGGTAATTGTTAGTGGCCACTATGAATTTAGCATCCCCCTGCACCAGCACACCTT
>JAYWAV010000281.1:0-3987 GCA_043782015.1 Rhodoferax sp.
CGTATTGAAGATCCGAAGTGCGTCGCCAAGACCTTCCCCGACTACTTCGAGGCGCTGTTTTCAGTGGCGCGAACCGAGCCAGATGCCATTCCGGTGATCTGTGTGGACGGCCCCACCGCCTCCGGCAAGGGCACGCTGGCTGCCGAACTGGCACAACAGCTGGGGTACCACTTTCTGGATTCCGGCTCGCTGTACCGCCTGACCGGTTTAGCGGCAATACGCGATGGCATTGCGCTGGAGCTGGCCAACGAGCAGGCCATCGTCGCGCTGCTGGACAGTCTGTCCATCCGTTTTGAGGGCAGCCGCATCTTGCTGGACGGCGAAGACGTCAGCGACGCCATCCGCACCGAAGAAGCAGGCATGAACGCCTCCAAAGTGTCGGCTTTCCCCACGGTGCGCTCCGCTTTGATCGAATTCCAGCGCAGTTTCCGCCGACTTCCCGGCTTGGTGGCCGATGGGCGCGATATGGGGACTGTCATCTTCCCGGATGCGCCGTTGAAAGTGTTTTTGACCGCCAGTGCCGCCTGCCGCGCGGAAAGACGCTATAAGCAGTTGATTTCAAAGGGAATTCCAGCTATACTCCCATCCTTACGCGCGGACCTCGAGGCCCGCGACGCCCGGGATGCCTCCCGCAGCGTCGCTCCACTAAAGCCCGCAGTAGACGCCCAGTTGCTAGACAACTCGGACATGACGGTGGAAACATCCGTCGCATCCGTACTGAATTGGTGGCAAAGCAAACAACCTTTTGGGTCCGCCTGAAAGGTGAACTAAAGAGCAAAGGCTAACGCCTTTGCGTGGCCCCCATGGCTCCTTTCGCGCTGCATGCGCACCGGCCCTGGGGTTCGATAACTTAACCCCGCGGTGAAAACCGCAACACAAATGTCTGAATCTTTCGCAGCCCTATTTGAAGAATCTCTGCAACGCTCGGAAATGCGCACCGGTGAAGTCATCACCGCTGAAGTCGTACGCATCGAGCACAGCTTCGTTGTTGTCAACGCTGGCCTCAAGTCTGAAGCCTACGTGCCAATCGAAGAATTCAAGAGCGACAAGGGCGAACTCGAAGTGCAAGTTGGCGACTTCGTTTCCGTGGCCATCGACTCCGTTGAAAACGGTTATGGCGACACCATCCTGTCCCGCGACAAGGCCAAGCGCCTGGCGTCCTGGATGAGCCTGGAAAAGGCCCTGGAATCCGGGGAATTCGTCACTGGTACTACCAGCGGCAAGGTCAAGGGCGGTCTGACCGTTCTGGTCAACGGCATCCGCGCATTCCTGCCCGGTTCGCTGGTCGACACACGCCCCACCAAGGATCTGTCTCCTTGGGAAAACAAGACCATGGAATTCAAGGTCATCAAGCTGGACCGCAAGCGCAACAACGTCGTGTTGTCACGCCGTGCCGTGGTGGAAGCCTCCATGGGCGAAGAGCGCGCCAAGCTGATGCACACCCTCAAAGAAGGTTCTGTGGTGCAAGGCGTGGTCAAGAACATCACCGAATACGGTGCGTTCGTTGACCTGGGCGGTATCGACGGCCTGCTGCACATCACCGACATGGCGTGGCGCCGTGTCCGTCACCCGTCTGAAGTGGTGACGGCTGGTCAGGAAATCACTGCCAAGATCCTGAAGTTCGACACCGAAAAGAACCGTGTCTCGCTGGGTCTGAAGCAAATGGGCGACGACCCATGGATGGGCGTGAACCGCCGTTACCCCCAAGGTACCCGCATGTTCGGCAAGATCACCAACATCGCCGATTACGGCGCGTTTGTGGAACTGGAACCCGGAATCGAAGGTCTGGTGCACGTGTCCGAAATGGACTGGACCAACAAGAACGTTGCGCCTTCGAAGATCGTTGCCTTGGGTGACGAAGTCGAAGTCATGGTTCTGGAAATCGACGAAGACAAGCGTCGCATCTCTCTGGGCATGAAGCAGTGCAAGGCCAACCCATGGCAAGAGTTTGCTCAGAACACCAAGCGCGGTGACCGCGTCAAGGGCCCGATCAAATCCATCACCGACTTCGGCGTGTTCGTCGGTCTGGCTGCTGGCATTGACGGTCTGGTGCACCTGTCCGATCTGTCCTGGAACGAAACCGGCGAAGCTGCTGTGCGCGAATTCAAGAAGGGTCAAGAAGTCGAGGCTTTGGTCCTGGCTGTGGACGTGGACCGCGAACGCATCTCTCTGGGTATCAAGCAACTCGACTCCGATCCTTTCACCACCTTCGTGTCGATCAACGACAAGGGCCAGGTTGTGACCGGTAAGGTCAAGACTGTGGATGCCAAGGGCGCTGAAATCGACCTGGGT
Organism: Rhodoferax sp.; assembly: GCA_043782015.1. Lineage (GTDB taxonomy): Bacteria > Pseudomonadota > Gammaproteobacteria > Burkholderiales > Burkholderiaceae_C > Allorhodoferax. Next base: position 2,293 of record JAYWAV010000281.1, read on the forward strand.
GAAGACATCATTGGTTACCTGCGCGCTTCCGAAATCAGCCGTGACCGCGTCGAAGACGCTCGCAACGTGCTGAAAGAAGGCGACGAAGTGACCGCTGTGGTTGTGAACGTGGATCGCAAGACCCGCAACATCCAGTTGTCCATCAAGGCCAAGGACATGGCTGACCAAGGCGAAGCCATGGCTGCTCTGAGCCAGTCTTCTGCCCGTGAAAACGCTGGTACCACCAGCCTGGGCGCCCTGCTGCGCGCCAAGCTGGACAATAACTAATTTGTTTGCGGGACAGATCTTTAGCTCTGTCCCCAACTGATTAGATTGCTGTTCTGATCTAACGACCGGCCCCCCAAGAGTTCTTTGGGTACCGGTCGTTTTTTCATCTTTGGATTTTTTACACCATGACCCGCTCCGACCTCGTTGAAGAACTGGCCAACCGTTTCAGTCAGCTGACCCATCGCGATGCAGAATTTGCTGTCAAGGCCATTCTGGACGCCATGAACGACGCCCTGGTGCGCGGACACCGCATCGAGATCCGTGGTTTTGGAAGCTTCTCCATCAACCGTCGCCCGCCCCGCATGGGCCGCAATCCGCGCAGTGGCGAAAGTGTTGCGATCCCCGAAAAGCGCGTCCCCCACTTCAAACCAGGCAAGGCCCTGCGCGAAGCCGTAGATACCCGTACTGCTGAGCTGGTATCCAAGACCAAAACTTGATTCGGCTCCATTAGAATCATCTCGACACCGAGGAGATGAATGAAACAAGTCGCATGGCTCTTTAAGTGGTTACTTAAAGCGGCCATTTTTTTTACCCTGTTCGCGTTTGCCCTGAACAACCAGGGCGATGCCACGGTGCGCTTTTTCTTCGGCCACCAATGGACGGCACCGATGGTGCTGATCGTTCTCACTGCATTCACGCTTGGCCTGGTGATTGGCATTCTGGGTATGGTGCCGCGCTGGTGGCAGCACCGCCGCGCTGCCGCACTCGCCCGCCAGATCGCCGCCGCGGCAACGCCTTCCGATAAAACAATCAACCCGGCATCGCATGGAATTTGACCTGACCTGGATATTACTGGGCCTGCCTATCGCCTTTGTGCTGGGCTGGCTGGCATCCCGCCTGGATTTGCGCCAGCTGCGCATGGAAAACCGCCAGGCGCCCAAGGCCTACTTCAAGGGCCTGAACTTCCTGCTCAACGAACAACAAGACCAGGCGATTGATGCCTTCATTGAAGCCGTACAGAGCGACCCCGATACCTCGGAGCTGCACTTCGCTTTGGGCAACCTGTTCCGCCGCCGTGGCGAATACGAACGCGCCGTGCGCGTACACCAGCACCTGCTGTCACGCGGCGATCTGGTGGCGGACGACCTGCACCGCGCGCAGCATGCGCTGGCGCTGGACTATCTGAAGGCGGGCCTGCTGGACCGGGCTGAAGAGGCCCTGCTGAAGCTCGAAGGCACACGCTTTGAAGCGCAAGCCCGCCTGGCCTTGCTGGCCAACTACGAACGCTCGCGTGACTGGGAACATGCCGCCGAGGTGGCACAGAAACTGGAATCCAGCGGACAGGGCAGCTTCAAGGGCCGACTGGCGCACTACCTGTGCGAACAGGCCACCGCATTGCAAAGCAACGGCGACAGCACGCAGGCGCAAGCCCTGTACCAGCGTGCCATGGCAACCGCGCCCGAAGCACCGCGCCCGCGCATGGCATGG
>JAYWAV010000282.1:0-3986 GCA_043782015.1 Rhodoferax sp.
TACAACTTGTGTTCATCGTGCCATTGGCGACTGAAACGGTTCCAGGGCCGAAAGCCGTCCAATAGCTAGTTTGCAGGGCAGAGCCGTTGAAGTCTTCACGGAACACTTGCGTTTGCGGCAAAACAGTTGCTGTTACACCGAACTCCGCCGAGCAATCTACGTCTGTAATCACATATCCACCTCGGCAAACGCGAATGCCAAAAACATTGGTTGCAGTGCCCGGATTGACCATCACGGTTATTTGTGTTGATGACACCAAATTACCTGGGTCAGGATTAGGTTCAGTGACCCAATTGGGCACCGTTACCCAGCTGTCAAAGCCGCTGCGCTTCTGTATGACACTATTGCTCCGAAAATTCTTACCGGTAATTGCAATAGGTTGCGCTATGTTGTTTGCCACGAGCGATCCTGGAGACAGGAGTGTGACAGTTGGGGCCGGGGGTTTGCCTACCAATTCCCGGAACAGCGCCAAGCTCGCATGATTGCAGATTGACTCCTGGCCCACCCCGCATTGCCCCTGAATGCTCGCCTCAAGTCCCCAATGTAAAGAACCCCCGTCGTTGTCCGCGACTACCCCAGGGAGGACAGAAAGTACCGTGTTGGCTACTGTTCCTTGATGGCCATAGCCCTTGGTGCGTGGGGCAGGAAACACAATCGGTGCCAGACCTGTAAGTGACGGGCGATCCGCAAGTGATCGAAGGTCACTGCCTAGTATGGACTCGCGAACTTTTGCTCCCAGAAACGGTACCGTCTGTACGCCATTTTCCGGGTTGAAAAAATCGGAGATTCCGAGCAATGGCGTCGAGCGCAACTGCGGTGAAAATCTTTGCCCCTCGTATGAAATAAGCCTGTCCCCAGCATTTCCAATATCGGAATTTGATCTCAGTCCGATACCAACGTAAAAAGGAATGTCTGGCAAAGGCGGAACAGTAAGCTGCGTTGGAAGCCAACCAGGAAAGTATGCAAATTGATATGAACCATAAAGCAGAGTCAATTGCGTATCGCTCAGGCTACCTCCTGCGCCGGCCTCATAACAGGTGACCTGCCCACAAAATCCTTTCATTGGAACTATTCCGTCAATTGCGTCCTGTCCATTGGGTAAAGAATTGCTAGCAGTGGCTTGAATACCGGAATGTGGCGTTCCCAACGTAAGCACTGAACTGACAAGTCCAATCGCCTGCGCCGTAGCAGTTTCAGTCCTACTTGTTGATAGCCCCTGCACCAACGTTCTAACTACCAATCCGCCAAAGGAATGCGCGACAAGATGAATTTTCCTTGTACCAAGGCTGGCATTAATCAAATTAATGCTTTTTGCCAAATCATCGGCTACGTCTGCAAATCGTGCATTGGTGGCCCACCGAAATTCGAATGGAATAAGTTGCTTGCCACCGAAAAGTTTGGGGTCCATCGCAAGCCTTGGAAATTCACCCCATGTATCTTTGCCTCCTCCAATTTTTATTGGAGCAACGTGAGAGAGATAGAGAAAGTCCGATGAAAAATCAGGCGCAAGCTGGAAGCCATTGATGAATATGACAACCTCTTCATCGGCGGGCCGAACTTGCGACATTGCAGGCAGTACGGAATAGAGCGCAGACACCTCTCTGTTGTAGATCGTCAATATTGACGTCGAGAATAGGCTGCTAGGTGTTGAAACAATCAGATAACGTACGTCAGGTTTGTTTGTCGTAACGCCATTTTGTGCGGCAATTTTGTCTGGAATTCGCATGGCCGTCTCATCAGTCCACGCAGAAAAATGTTTCCAATCGGAGCCCAAATTTTCATTGTTATTCGGATACGCAGCCAAGCCTGCTGCCGTTGGTAGAGCTGCGGTGCTTGATGCAGCCAGACTCTTCCGTGCGCTCAAGGCGACCCTTACAGCGGCAGGAGCGTTCATGTCAGGAAGTTGCACAGTAATGCCCGCGTTTCTGACATCGGCGTTGAAAGTCACCACAAGCTTCAGGCTGCCATCCGGCAAAACAGCTTCGAATACATTTGCGACGATAGTCGCGCCTGAAGTGTTTCGAGAAAATTCAACAAAATATCCGCCAGTGGTCGTGAAGTTGGCTGTCCCCATTGGCGCAATGGAGACAGACGCTGTTTTGGCTGGAGAGAGGGGAACCGCCTTAAATGCAACGTCGATAAACTTGCCGGCAGTTTGATTGACGATTCGCAGGCATCCATCGATAGGCAGCCCAACAACCATGTCCAAGCCCTTGGCCACTAACCTCCAGGCGCTATCGACATTTGCGACGTTCAGTTTTGGCGCACCACACGACATCAGCAAGTTAAATTGATCACCGGGAGAATTGCCGTCAGTCGCAAACGTTATCGGGTTATTGAGGTCAGCACCAGCAATGGCATAGATGATTCCGTCCGCGTTTGCGCCGATCCCCACATTTGTCAGGTGCGCGTCTGCCAATGTTCCCGCGCTGGCAGTGCTTGTGACGCTCCACCGCAGTGTGCCTTGATCGAAAGCAAAGGTCCTATCGTGCCGCAGAGTAATTGTGTCCGTGGATGTCAGCAGCGCGTTGGCGTTCATGTCACCGATGACCGCGCTGCCATCCATGATGCTGGTACCTGTTCCAACAGCCGTCAAGTTTGCCGTCACGCCCATCTGAGCCAAATTGCCGTTTTGCACCGTGACCTTGAACACATAGTCGTACACGGTACGCGAGACACGTGTCTCACTCACTTTAGTGACTGCGATCACAGACACCCCAGGTGCAACGACGGCACTCAGCGCCTGCTTGGTAGCGTCAACCGTGCCCGCATCATTGGTTGAACCGCCACCGCCGCATGCTGCGAGACCTAAAGTGAGGGCGAGACCGATTGCACCAAACGATAGACGCACCCAATTGGCACCTAATTGCGGTGCCTTCATGCTGCATCTCCTGCCAAGGCACGGGCTGAGTCAACGCCTTTATTGTTGTTGTTCTTCGCGAAATTGGTGCCTGCAATGCAGCCCAAGGCAATCAACACCAGCCAACCGGCCCCCGGCTCGGGGACTCGGTTTGTAGTGACGTACCTGTCAGCGCTGACACCGGAAAACAGAACGTTGTAGCTCGGGTCATTGATGTCAAATGACATGGCCCCCGGCAGACCTTGGCCGATGTAGTCAAACGTGAAATTGAACCCGCCCTGCGACTGCCCAAGTTGCAGGGCATCAAGCGGATCCAGAACAAATGCGTCAAGAAAACCAGGGGCAGGAATGGCAAGGTCGGGCGGAATGAGCAGGCTGTCCCACGTGGACGGGCTCCCAGTCAACAACAGGTTGGTAAACCTTGTCTCGGCAAAATACAGCGTGAAGCCAGTCAGGACTACTGGCGTGCCGTCATTGGCAACGGTGAATTCGCTCGACCAGTGATTGCCCGCGAGGTTTTGGTAAGTCTGCGTGATGACAGCCGCCTGCGCACCCGTTTGGAATAAGAGAGCGGCAAGGGACGCTGAAACCAAGCGGAACATAGATCGTCCCGCAAAACTGAGCAATGGCATGGCTGTAACTCTCCATTTTGGTTGTTCTAGCCGAACGCCTATGGACCGGAGAGTGGTCACTCAGCGAACGATACTTTTTCTTACAACCAACAATAGCATATTTCAAGCCAAACATGACTTATTTCACTTTTCTTATATAAATCAAAGCAGATTTTGGCATTTCATTTGAGTCGGGAAACAGATATGTAAATTATTCCGACGGAATAATTTGACCGTTTGACATGCCAATACCCATGCTCACGACCACAACCGGTCCCACGACCGGTCCGCATCCCAGTACGTTGAGGGCTCGAAGTAGCCGGCTGGGTCGCCCGGCGTAAGGTGCTGGCGAATCACCTCCTCGTTCAGGTCGATCCCCAGGCCCGGCGCCTCGGGCACGGTTATGTAGCCGTCCTGGATGATGGCGCGCGGCACGCCGGTGACGAAGTCGCTCCAGTACGGCAGATCGGAGAAGTGGTGCTCCAGGGCAATGAAGTTTTCGGTGGCGGCCGCAC
>JAYWAV010000283.1:0-10985 GCA_043782015.1 Rhodoferax sp.
CGCTCGCGCGCGACGATTTCTGCGGTCGCTTTTTGCACTTCTGCCGCGAGCCAGGTTGCACGATCGGCCAACTGTTTTCGCGCGGCACTCAGTGTCAACATATTTTTGGTGCGCGCAAGAAACTCCACGCGGTCAATCGGCTTGCCCAAAATATCATTGGCACCGCTGTCCAACGCGCGATACCGCACATGCTTTTCCTGACTGGCGGCGACCATCAGAATGGGCACTTCGGCGCACAGCGGGAGCCGCCGAAGTGCCTGGATGAACTCGATGCCGTTCATATCAGGCATCAGGTAGTCCACGATCACCAGATCCAGTGTTTGGGTGCTTTCCTTGACCCAAGCCAATGCAGCGACCGGATCGACATACGCTCTGGCTTCGCAGTCTTCCAGGAGAATCACCAAATCCCTCAGTTCAACCAGCGTTTCCTCTGTATCGTCAACAATAAGTACACGGTGCTTCTCGCTCATAGATCAGGACTGTAACTGGTACTGCTGGCGCAACAGGTTTTTCTGAACTTTACCCATGGCGTTGCGCGGCAATTCCGTCACGACATAGCAGCGTTTGGGCACCTTGAAATTGGCCAGTGTGGATTTGAGCGTGGCAATGATGTCTTGCGGCATCAAATGTGCGCCCGGGTTGGCAATGACGACTGCCACACCCACCTCACCAAAGTCGGCATCGGGCACACCCACCACCGCGCTCTCGGCCACACCGGGCAGGTTGTTGATATAGCCCTCGATCTCCGCTGGATAAACGTTGTAGCCGCCGCTGATGATCAGGTCCTTGCTGCGCCCGACGATGGTCAGATAGCCATTGGCATCTATTTTTCCGACATCGCCTGTCTTGAAATAGCCATCGGCAGTGAACTCCTCCGCCGTCTTCTCGGGCATGTTCCAGTAACCTGCGAATACATTGGGGCCTTTGACTTGGATGCCGCCAATCTCGCCCTGCGGCAGCGGCTTGCCATCGTCGCCCTGCAAGCGCAGGGACACACCCGGCAGCGGCAGCCCCACGGTGCCGCAAACACGGGCCCCATCCGCCGGTTCGCAGGGGTTGGAGGTCAGCATCACGGTCTCCGACATGCCGTAGCGCTCCAGGATGGTGTGGCCGGTATGGGCTTGCCACTGCTGGTGGGTTTCGAGCAGCATCGGCGCGGAGCCGGAGATGAACAGCCGCATGTTGCGCACGGTGTCGGCGTTCAGGCCCGCCTCGCCCAGCAGGCGCACGTACAGCGTGGGCACGCCCATGAAGACAGTCGCCTCGCGCATCTTGTGCAGCACCAGCCTGGGATCGAACTTGGCACACCAGATCATCTTGCTGCCATTGAGCAGCGCGCCGTGGATGGCGACAAACAGGCCGTGCACATGGAAGATGGGCAGCGCGTGGATCAGCACGTCCCCACGCTGCCACTGCCAATACTTTTGTAACACCTTGGCATTACTCAGAAGATTGCCGTGGCTCAGCATCGCGCCTTTGCTTCGGCCAGTGGTGCCACTGGTATAAATGATGGCAGCCAAGTCGCTCTCGCTGCTGGTGGCCACGGCATGCGTGCGCGGGAAATGCGCGGCGCGGTCCAGCAGGCTACCGGTACGGTCGTCGTTCAGCGTGAACACGTTTCGCGTGCCGGCCAGAAACGCCATCTTGCTGATCCAGCCAAAGTTTTTGCCGCTGCATACAACGACCGCAGGCTTGGCATCTTCCAGAAAGTACGCCATCTCGGCGCTCAGGTAAGCCGTGTTTAATGGCAAATAGACCACACCCGCGCGCAGACAGCCGAGGTACAACACCAACGCCTCGACAGATTTTTCGACCTGCACCGCAACGCGCGCGCCTTTTGGCAACTCCAAAAAAGCCAGCAGATTGGCCAGCATCGCGCTGGCCTCTTCAATATCGCGCCAGGAGTAGCGCAGGCCCGCGTCCGTCTCCACCGCACAGCTGTCCAGCGAAGCGGCGAAGCCAGCGCGCAGCGCGGCATAGAGATTGGCGTTGTTCGATGGGGATATGGAAGTCACCATGGTCAGAATTCCGGTTTGCGTTTATTGACGAAGGCATCAATGCCTTCGCGGTGTTCGGGGCTATCGGCATAGGTATACGCCGAATTTGCTATGGTTTCAGGAGCTGCCTGCGCATTTTCTATGGGTGCTGCAGACCGATTTAGCCTGCGAAATGTCTGCTTGTTCATGCGTGCGGCTTGCGGTGCCAGCGCGGCAATGCGCAAGGAGAGCTGTAGCGCCTCGGTCGCAATTGCCGCGTCCTCAAAGACCTGCAGCAAAAAGTTGCGCTTGTGCATGGTGTCTGCGTCAAACACCTCAGCCGCCAGCAGCATGGCGCGCGCCGTATTGGCTCCAACGGCCTGCGTTACCAAAGCAGCTTCTTTGGGCGCCATCGGAAAACCGAGGCGGGCGATGGGTGCGCCGAAACGGGCTGAGAAACTCGCAATCCGAATGTCACAGCAGCTGGCAATCTCCACCCCCGCGCCCATGCAAAAGCCTTCGATCTGCGCCACGATAGGCACGTCGCAATCCAGCATGGCTTGCAAGCCGCCCCAGACTTCTTCCTCGTGAAATTTCTCCAGCTCCGCGGCATCAAAGCGGAACGAGGGGTATTCGGCAATGTCGCCGCCCGCGCAGAAATGCCCCTGGGCACCGCAAATGACCACACAGCGCAACGCGCTGTTGGTCTGGATATCTTCAAACGTGGTTTTGAGCGAGCGCCACATTGCACGCGACATCGCATTGAACTTGCCCACATGGGTTAGCGTGACCCAGGCCACATTCCCCGCTACCCGGGTGGAAACTGTTCCGGTCATATGCAGATGCTCATGACTTCACAGCGACCGCGCCCATGACGGCATCTGGCAGGCCAGTGGCAATGCCCGGGAAGATGCAGATCAAGACCACGGCCAGCAGCATCAACACCACAAACGGCACCACACCCCAGATGATGTCCTTGAGCGGGATGTCGGGTGCAATGTTCTTGATGACAAAGATGTTGAGCCCGACCGGCGGATGGATCAAACCGGTTTCCATCACGATGGTCATCAGTACGCCAAACCAGATCAAATCGAACCCGGCAGCTTTGAGGGGCGGAAGGACAATCGGCGCCGTCATCAGGATGATGCTGACCGGGGGCAGAAAGAAACCCAGCAGGATCACCATCAACAATATGGCCGCCAGCAAAACCCACTTGGACAGATGCAAAGCTACGACCCACTCGGCGGTGGACTGGCTGATGTGCAGAAAGCTCATCACGTAGGAAAACAGCAGCGACATGCCAATGATCATCATCAGCATGGTGGATTCCTTCAGCGTGGCGCTGAGGATGGGCGCCACGTCGCGCGGGCACCAGACGCCATAGATCACAGCGATCAGCGTCAGCGCCAGCAAAGCGCCAAGGCCCGCCGTTTCGCTGGGGGTCGCAAAGCCACCGTACAAGGCCACCATCACGCCCACCAGCAGCAGCACGAAGGGCACTACGCGCGGCAGCATCTCGAATTTCTGGCGGGTAGTGAACGTCTCCTCGGACAACAGCGCCGATGCCTTGCCGGTTTGCTTGAACTCGGCCTCTGCCAGCCGGTATTCCTTCCGGTAACGCACCACGGCATAGGCTGCAAACAAAAATACCAGCAACACCCCAGGGAAAATACCCGCGAGGAACAAGCGCCCGAGGGACTGCTCCGCTGCCACCGCATACAGAATCATCGTGACCGAAGGCGGCAACAAAATGCCCAGCGTCCCGCCCGCTGCAATGATGCCGGCCGCAAAGCCGGGCGAGTAACCCCGCTTGCGCATCTCGGGAATGCCCGCGCTGCCAATCGCTGAACAGGTCGCTGGGCTGGAGCCGGCCATCGCCGCAAACAGCGCGCAGGCAAACACGTTGGCAATGCCCAGGCCGCCGGGGATGCGTCCCATCCAGACATGCATCGCCGCGTAAAGGTCTTGCCCCGCCCTCGACTTGCCAATCGCAGCCCCCTTCAGAATGAACAGCGGTATCGACAGCAAGGTGATGCTGGCCATTTCTTCATAGACGTTTTGTGTCACCGTGTTCAGCGCCGATGCGGGCATGAACAGGTACATGAACAGCAGCGCCACGCTACCCAGCGCAAACGAAATCGGCGCGCCGGAAAACATGAACAGCAGCGTGACCACGCCAAACAGCAACCCCAGTGTGAGCATGCTCATGCGACCGCTCCTACCAGGCGCTTGCGCAAGCTGTTGATGCGGGCGCTGAGCTGCACTGCCAGTTGCAGACCAAGCAGCGACATGCCGGCGGCCATCAACCCATATGGAATCCACAAAGGTGGCGCCCACGACGACGAAGTGGTTTGCTGCTCGACCCAGGCCTCATGAAACAGCGTCCAGGATTTCCAGGCGAAGAAAGTGCAAAACGCCGTGCACATCAGGTCCACAAACACCAGTCGCCAGGCATTGACAGACGCCGACAGCAAGCCCGAGACCGCCTCAATGCCCACATGCCCCCGCAGCTCCTGCACATAGGCGGCGCACAGAAAGGTTGCGCCCACCAGGCAGAACACGGCCGCCTCGTCCTGCCAGTCGGTAGACGCCTGCATCACGTAGCGCGAAACCACGCTGTAAGTCAGCACACAAGAGGCCACCAGCAGCGCGACCATGCCCATCAACACCATCGCGCGGTTGATCCACAGCAGCAGCACGGCCAATGGCCGCAGAAAAGCAGGCGTATCGGGGTCCAGCCCCTGCGGCGCGGGGCCAGCCATTGGCAACCCTGCGCTCATAGCAGCTTTTGTGCTGCTTTCAGCAACGCGGCACACGACTCATTCTTGTCGTTGAAGTCTTTCCAGGCGGTTTCTTGCGCAATCGCCTGCCATTTTTTCAGCGTGGCGGTGTCCATGTCGTACACCTTGGCACCCGCCTTGGCATAGATGTCGGCAGCGGCCTTGTCATCGGCCTTGGCCGAATCGCGGGCAAAGATTTCCTGCTCGGCACCCACCGCCATGATCACGTCCTGCTGTGCCTTGGGCAGCTTGCTGAAGACTTCCTTGGACATCATTAGCGGTTCAAACATGAACCAATAGGTTTTGTCGCGCCCGGTGGTCAGGTGCTTGGCAATTTCTTCCAGTTTGAAAGAGATGAAACTGGTGCTGGAGGTCATCGCTGCATCCATTGCGCCGGTCTGCATGGCCGCGTAAATTTCGTTGGATGGCAAGGTGATGACGGAGGCACCGGCCTGCTTGAGCATCATGTCCATCTCGCGGCTGCCACCGCGAACTTTCAGGCCCTTGGCATCGTCGGGTGTCAGCAGCGGGCGCGTGCGACTGGCTACGCCACCGGCTTGCCAGATCCAGCTGATGATGACGATGCCCTTGTCGTCAAGGGTTTTGGCCAGGAGCTTGCCGACTTCTGCCGTCTTCCATGCGGCGCCCTGCTCATAGCTGGGCACCAGCGCGGGCATCAGGCCGATATTGGTTTCTGCAACCTCACCGCCAGCGTAGGACAAAGGCACCAGGCTCATGTCCAGCGCGCCTTTGCGCATCGACGAAAACTGGGCATTGGTCTTCATCAACGAGGACCCGGGATATACCGAGGCTTTGAGCGCCCCGCCCGTGCGTTTTTCCACATCCGCGGCGAAGCGTCGGCACAAACGGTCGCGGAAGTCGCCCTCGGTCAGGGTGCCACCTGGAAATTGGTGAGAAATTTTCAGCCCGCCAGCGGTCTGTGACCAGGCGTTGCCGCCCATCGCGCCCAGCGCGGATACGCCAGCCAAATTTACAAAATTACGTCGCGTCAAAGTCATATCGGTCTCCTGTTTATTCGAATCAAACCTGCTCACACGATTCCAGCATTGAACATCTCCTGCACGTCAGACGACGTCGGGATTTTTCCTTGGGACAGCTGGGTCCGGTGCTTGTCCAGCCGCTTGAGGTCATAGAGGTAATTGACCATCAGCCCATACGATTGTTTAAACCCCTTGATCGAAGGATCGCCCGCCCAGTTCAGCCGCTCCACGCGCGCGCCATTGCCCAGGTGAAAGCGCGCAACCGGGTCTGTGGGTTTGCCTTCCACGAGGGCTTGGCCCAAGTACAGCGACGCACACCGCAGCAGCAGACGACGCACAGAGGAGTTTTCCGCCAGTTCCAGGGCATTCTCTGCTGCCGCCAAAAATTGACTCAGGCTGGGTGGCTCTGTACCCATCGCCCGGCCCAATGCGGCACTCTCGCGCTCCGACAAATCTTCCAGAATAGCGCCTGCATTTTTCGACAACCAGCCTCTGAATCCGGGAATCGGTGACAAAGTAGCGAAGGTTTTGAGACGCGGAAACTCGTCTTTCAAGGTTTCCACGACGCGCTTGATCAAGGAGTCGCCAAAGCTGACACCGCGCAAACCGGCTTGGGTGTTGCTGATGGAGTAGAAAATCGCAGTGGCGGCTTTCTTCAGATCAGAAGGAGCAGCTGACTCATCCAGCAATGGCGTGATGTGGCTGGCCATCCCGTCTACCAGGGCCACCTCCACAAAAATCAGCGGCACATGGGGCATGCGCGGGTGAAAGAAGCCATAGCAGCGCCGGTCCGAGTCCAGCCGGTTCTTCACGTCGGCCCAGCTCTTGATGTCGTGCACCGCTTCGTAGGCAATCAGTTTCTCGATCAGGGAGGCCGGTGAATCCCAGCTGATACGGCGCAGCTCCAGAAAGCCCACATCAAACCAGGTGGAGAACATGTACTCCATCTCCACATCCAGCGCCATCAGCCGCCTATCGCCCTTCAGCGCCGACTGCAACTCGGCGCGCATGTTCACCAGAAACTCAATGCCGTCGGCATTCACGCTAAAGCGCTGCAGCAAGCGCCGGCGCGGTGACACCGTGGCACGGCGGTAGTCCACCTCGGCCACCGCCTCATCGGGCGTGCCTACGGCCGCGGCGAACTTGGCCTGCGCCAGTTTGACCTTCTCGGGATTCGCAACAAACTGCTCACTCATCAGCAGCCACAGGTCGCGCCGCCGGGCCTGAGTCGCCCGCAGATACCAGGCGGCAAGTGCTTTCGCGCGGCGCCCCCCCTCGACCTCACTGACGCTGGGATCGATAACAGCGTGCAACTCCTGCAGCGTGCGCCGCAACATGCGCGGGGACAGTGCCTCACCCTCACGCCGCAATGTCGCTTGCAGGCGCTCCTGGGTGGAGCGGGAACCCGGGCGCGTTACCGACGCTACATTTTTAGGAGCGCCTTGCGCAATCTCCGCGGGCACTGCAGCCTTTTTTTTCTTCGCAGCATGGGTTGGAAGCAGCTTCGACACATTGCGACTGATCCATTCACTGGTATTCATGCCAGCAACCTGCTCTTGTTTTCGCGCGCAAGCACCCGCAGCGCTTCGCGCTGCAGCAGCAGGTGGTTGCGCATGGCGTGCTCTGCCTGGTCACAGTCGCGGGCCCGCAAAGCCGCATAGATCGCCAGATGCTCTTGCAGGCTTTGCGACAACCGCCCTGGTGCGCGCAGCTGCTGTAACCGCGCGAGCTTGAGAATCTTGCGCAGATCCGCAATCGCCTGGGCCAGCCAGCGGTTATTGGCCAGGCTGATGATGGCCTCATGGATTGTGAAGTTGGTCGCGTAATAGTCGGTGATGCGGCCCGCTTTTGCATGTTCCTCCAGGCGCTGGTGCAAAGTGTCCATGGCTGCAATATCCGAATCACTGGCGTTGCGCGCTGCCTCGTAAGCGCAGCGTCCTTCCAGCAGCGCAATCACGGGAAATATCTCGTCCAGATCCTGCTCGGTCACTTCGCTGACAAAACAGCCGCGCCGGGGCTCATGGCGCAGCAGGCCCTCGGCGCACAAAACCTTCAGGGCCTCGCGCAAAGGCGTGCGTGAAATCTTCAAACGCTCACACAGCACCACTTCATCGACAAAAGCGCCCGGGGACAACACGCCCGAAAAGATCTGCTCGCGCAACATCTCTGCCACTTCGTCGTGCATGGAGTTGTAGGCGGGCCGCATGGTCTAGTTGCGCTCCGCGGTGTCGAAGTGGTTTGAGTAATTACGCATAATTATGAGTAATTATTTACACTACGAGTGAAAAAAACAAGCCCCTGACGGGCCTATCTCACCGGGACAAACCCTAGGTTGATGCGTTTTTGGCGGCAGGTCGCGTGCCCATCCACCACCACAATGCTGCGCCCGCCAAAATCATCGGCACGCACAGCCACTGGCCCATGCTCATGCCGGTTTGCTGCTGCAGCCACAGGAGATGCGCATCCGGTTCGCGGAAGAACTCCGCAATGAAACGAAACACGCCATAGCCGAACAGGAAGGCGGCGGCCACCTGCCCCTGCTTGGGCGCTTTGCGGGCATACAGCCACAGAAGGATGAACAATAAAATGCCTTCCATCAGGAACTGGTAGACCTGCGAAGGATGGCGCGGCAAGTCGCCTGCGCCGCGAAACACCATGCCCCATGGCAAGTCCGGATCGCAGACACGGCCCCACAGCTCGCCATTGATGAAATTGCCAACGCGGCCGCTGGCCAAGCCTGTGGGAACGCAGGGCGCTACAAAGTCCGCCACTTGCCAAAACGGCTTATTGCGCGACACCGAGAACCAGACCAAGGATGCGAACACGCCCAGCAAGCCGCCGTGAAAGCTCATCCCGCCTTGCCAGACGTACAACACTTCCAGCGGATGGCTCGCGTAGTACGCCGGTTTGTAAAACAGGCAGTACCCAATGCGCCCTCCCAGCACCACGCCCATCACGCCAAGAAACAGGATGTCTTCGACGTCCTTGAAAGCCCAGGCCGACGGACCCTTCAGGCTGGCGTAAGGGTCATGCCGCAGGCGGCGACTGCCCAGCCACATGAACAACGCGAAGGCCACCAGGTAGGTGATGCCGTACCAGTGGATGGCGATGGGCCCGATTTGCAGGGCGACGGGATCAATTTGCGGGTGAATCAGCATGAACCGCATTGTGCCCGCTGGACGGTCCAGCATGAAAGGAAATGAAACGGGTCAGCGTCGGGCTGCTACGCCGCCAGACAAGACTGGTCTCGCAGCCCGGCACCGCGCCCTGCACCTTGCGGTAGACCACGCCGGAACGCTGGAACTGCTGCACGCTGGCCGGCACCCAGGCCACGCCCAGCCCGGCAGACACCAGATTCACGATGGTCTGCATCTGGATCGCCTCTTGCGCCACCACCGGCAGCTTGCCCGCGTCGTGGTACATGCCAAAGATGGCGTCGAACAGCGACGGCACGATGCGACGCGGGAAAGCCACCAACGGCTGGGTCCACACGTCCTGCAGGCGTAACACTCTGCGCTTCGCCAGCGCGTGCTGTTCCGGCATCGCCAATACCAGCGGCTCTTGCGCCACCACCATGCGCTGCAAGCCCTCGGTCGCAAAGCCACTCGCATGCAATACGAAACCTGCGTCCACCTCATCGGATTTCAGTAATTGCAACTGCACGTCGCCCGTGGCCTCGACCAGGTCGAGTTGCACACCCGGAAACTCCTGGCGAAACGCCATGACCCACGGTGGCAAGAGTGAGAAACCCACCGTGGATACGAACGCCAGCTTCAAACGCCCGGACTCGCCAGCGGCCAGCGCCCGGCCCTGTGCCATGAGGTTGTGAGCCCGTTGCAGCAGCTCCTGCGCTTGCGGCAACAACGCTTTTCCCTCGGAGGTGAGCTGCACGCTGCGTTTGGTGCGGGCAAACAGCATCACGCCCAGGCTGCGCTCCAGTTGCGCTATCGCCTGCGTCAACGGCGGCTGCGTCATGTTGAGGCGGGTTGCCGCACGGCCAAAGTGCAGTTCGTCGGCCACAGTGACAAACTGGCGCCACAGGCGTAGCTCAATCCACGGTACTCCAGCAGCTGACGTATTCATATGTAAAAGATATTAATACAGTTTAATAATGGATTGGAAAGAATTAGTGACAAGGGCCATACTGCGACCAGAATTTGACCGGCGCCATTGACAGCCATTACACCTTTTGAGAGACACCATGACCACCCAACCCATCGTCCTGAACCCCCGCAGCAAAAACATCACCGAAGGCAAGAGCCGCGCGCCGAACCGCTCCATGTACTACGCGATGGGTTACGAAGAAGCCGACTTCAAGAAGCCCATGGTCGGCGTCGCCAATGGCCACAGCACCATCACCCCCTGCAACAGCGGCCTGCAAAAGCTGGCTGACGCCGCGATTGCCGGCATTGAAGAAGCCGGTGGCAATGCACAGGTGTTTGGCACGCCTACCATTTCCGATGGCATGGCGATGGGCACCGAAGGCATGAAGTATTCGCTGGTGTCGCGTGAGGTGATTTCCGACTGCATCGAGACCTGCGTGCAGGGCCAATGGATGGACGGCGTGGTCGTGGTCGGTGGTTGCGACAAGAACATGCCCGGCGGCCTGATGGGCATGCTGCGCGCCAATGTGCCCGCCATCTATGTCTACGGCGGCACCATCCTGCCCGGCACCTACAAGGGTAAAGACCTGAACATCGTCAGCGTGTTTGAAGCCGTGGGCGAAAACGCTGCTGGCCGCATGAGCGACGAAGACCTGCTGCAAATCGAGCGCCGCGCCATCCCCGGCACCGGGTCCTGCGGCGGCATGTACACGGCCAACACCATGTCCTCGGCCTTCGAGGCATTGGGCATCAGCCTGATCTATTCCAGCACCATGGCGAATCCGCACGACGAGAAAATGAACTCGGCCAAGGAATCGGCCAAGGTGCTGGTCGAAGCCATCAAGAAGGATCTGAAGCCGCGCGACATTGTCACGCGCAAGAGCATCGAAAACGCGGTGGCTGTGATCATGGCGACGGGTGGCTCCACCAACGCGGTGTTGCACTTTCTGGCCATCGCCCACGCGGCCGAAGTGGAGTGGACCATTGACGACTTCGAGCGCGTGCGCGTGAAGACCCCGGTGCTGTGCGACCTGAAGCCGTCCGGCAAATACCTGGCGGTAGACCTGCACCGCGCGGGCGGCATTCCGCAAGTGATGAAGACATTGTTGGTTGCCGGCCTGCTGC
>JAYWAV010000284.1:0-3973 GCA_043782015.1 Rhodoferax sp.
CAGGCAGCGTGGTGTTGGCCGACAGTGCGCGGGACATGCGTTTGCGGCAATCCGCATGCAGCAGCGCATTGGCAAACACGCCTGGCGTTATGAACATGACTGCGAGATAGCCAACCAGTAGTGCCATCTCCACCGGCTCGGAAAAACGGAATACCAGGCGGCCAATGCCGAAGATCAACAGGGCCAGCCCGACGCCCGCGCCTGCATAGGCCAGCGCAGCACTCCACAGCTTGCGAAAGGCCAGCCAGTTCAGCGTGTTCAGGCTCGCAGCCCAGTTCCAGCTCATGCCGCCACGGTCCGCCGCCTCAAAGCGATTGAAGACCGGCAGATAAAAAAGGGTACCTATGGGGCCAACCGCCGCTTTGTACAGCGCGCTGGTGGAACTCTCTTCCGAGCGGTCCAGCTCGGTCGCGTTGCTTTCAGGATTGCGCAAGGCGTCCAGCGTGGGTTCTAGCGCAGGTTCGCGCAGTGGTGGTGTAGCCATGGCTTATTTTGGCATGGCAGAGGAGGCTGGCATAGCCGGCGGCATGGCTTGGGCCATGGCGAGGGTAACGGCCTGGCCCAATTCAATGACCGCCAGCGCGTAATAGCTGCTCCAGTTGTAGCGTGTGATGGCGTAAAAGTTTTCGGTGCCGATCACGTAGACCGGCGCGCGCTCGCCATCCTGCAACTCGACCAGCGCCAGCGGACCAACGTGCTGCTGCGCTTGCGCATCGAGTAGCACGCCTTTGGTCAGCATCTCAGCTGCGCTAAAGGTGGGGCGAATATCAGGTGCGAGCAGCGTGGCTTTGTCGATCGTCGTGGCATCGAACTGTGCCGGATAGTGGGTTGGCATGCCGGGCTTCCACTGGAAGGCCTTGAAGTAGTTTGCCACCGAGCCAATCACGTCGGTCGGGCTGTGGAACAGGTCGATATGGCCATCGCCATCAAAGTCCACCGCGTATTTGTCCCAGCTGGATGGCATGAACTGCGGCAGGCCCATCGCGCCGGCGTAGCTGCCACGCAGCGCCAGCGGGTCGGTGCCGGTGCGTTGGGTCAACACCAGGAAGGCTTCCAGCTCCGAGAGGAACAGCGCAGTGCGCTCTTTGGCGCGTGGATGCTCCTTGGGGAAGTCAAACGCCAGTGTGCACAGCGCATCCATCACGCGGTAGTTGCCGGTGTGCTGGCCGTACAGCGTCTCCACGCCTACGATGCCCACAATGATGGCCGCTGGCACACCGGTTTGCGCCTCGGCCCGGGCTAATGCCTCGGCGTTGGTTTGCCAGAAGCGCACACCGGCCTGGATGCGTATGGGCTCGATGAAGCGGTCGTGGTAGGCGGTCCAGTTCTTCGGCGTGCCCACTGGTGGCGGCAGGATGGCCTTGGCGATGCCAGGCATGTAGTGGGCCTGGCCAATGGCGTGGCGTACCCAGGCGGCGTCCAGCCCGCGGCGCTCTGCAATGGCATCGGCCATCCCCATCACATCCGGGCGGCTGCGGTACAGCGGGCCGGTGCTGGCTTTGGGCGCGGCCTTGGTGTGGTGTGTCGATTTGCTTTTTTGCTTCTGAGGCTTGGTGTCAAAATCGGCTGCAACGCCCGCGGAATGGGCGTGAGCAGCTATGAAAATAAGAGCGAATACGAGGTGGCGAAGGGGCACGGAGTCGGTCGTTCAGACAGGTTAAGTCAGGCCGCTTTTTTGCGAGCGGGCCAAGGCAATCGGCGAAATTCTTTTTGCAGCGAGCGCAGTGTAGCCTTTGGAACCGGGCCAGAGCCCGGGCTGTAGCGCCAGGCTTCGAGTTGCAGCAGCCATTGTCGAATCGGCGCCCAGCGTTGGGCCTCTTCGGGGGAGCCTGCGGGCAGGGCCGACGCCATTTGGCGCGGTGGCGCGGTCGCAGGCAGCGCGAGGCCTGCTTTGTCCAGCTTGCGCTGCGCTGCATGCAACAGCCGCAGCCACGGGTCTTGCCGGTGCCGCTCCAATTGCGTCCAGATCGCACCGACCGTACCGGCCAGCACGACCAGCGCGCTCAGCACGTAGCCCAGGTCTTCCCAGCTGGGCGACTCAAAGCCGATATCGCGCAGCAAGTCCAGTTGCTTGGCTTGTGAGTAATTCAGCACCCACTGGTTCCAGCGGTTGTTCATCGCCTCCCACGTGGCGCGCAGGTTCAGTGCAAAGCTCGGGTTCATGGTCACCAGCACCTGCTGGAATACATTCACGGGCGGCGCCAGTGGCTGGTAGGTACCAGTACGTCCCGGGGCCACCGCTGAGGTCGGGTCTACCCGCATCCAGCCCTGCTCTGGCATCCAGACCTCGGTCCACGCATGGGCGTCGCTTTGGCGCACGGTCCAGTAGCCATCCACCGTGTTGATTTCGCCCCCCTGGTAGCCAGTGACCACCCGCGCCGGGATGTCCATCGCACGCATCAGCAGCACGAAGGCGGATGCGATGTGCTCACAAAATCCCTCTTTGCGGTCAAACCAGAATTCGTCAGCAGTGTGCGTGCCATAGACACCAGGCTCCAGCGTGTAGCTGTAGCCATCCGCCGACAGGCGGCGCATCACTGCGTTGACCAGGGCTTGCGTGTCGGCGCCAGCGTTGCGCGCATCATTGCGGATCTCGGTAGCCAGGGCGCGTGTGCGCGGGTTGAAGCCCTCAGGCAGCACCAGGTAGTCCTGCAAACCGGTCGTCCGTTGGCGCGGGCCGTGCTGAAACTGGGAATAGCTCTGCGCGCTGTAGCGCACCAGGTCGGAAATGGGGCGGTCGGCGCTCCAGTGCAGGTCGGTGTCCATCACGGGGGTGTAGCCAAACAATTTGGGCGCCTCAGGTGTTGCGTCCAGCACCAATATCCAGGGGTGCTGATTCGCTTCCAGCGTGACCTGGTACTTGAAAGGCTCTCCCTGCACGGCGAGGTCCGCTGTGAGCTGCGTCTTGGAGGGTAGGAAAGAGCGCAGTGGCTTCCATTCGCGGCCATCAAAGCTGGACAGCACCGGCCCGCGGAAATACATCGCCGGCTGTGGCGGCACCTTGCCCTCGAACTTGATGCGCATGGCGACACTGCTGTCCAGGGCGAGACTCGCAATCGTGCCGACCCTCATGCTGTTGGACAGGCCGCTGCGTCCGCTCATTGCGTCGCTGGGCACACCCCACAACGGCGCCACGCGCGGGAACAACACGAACAGCACGGCCATGATGGGCGCGCCCAGCAAGGCCATCCACGATGCCGTCTTGGCGGCTTGCAACAGCGGCGGG
Organism: Rhodoferax sp.; assembly: GCA_043782015.1. GTDB lineage: Bacteria > Pseudomonadota > Gammaproteobacteria > Burkholderiales > Burkholderiaceae_C > Allorhodoferax. Next base: position 3,227 of record JAYWAV010000284.1, read on the forward strand.
CGGCCCACCGGCATGTGGCTGTTGACCAGCGCAGTGAGCAGGCCCAGCAGTGCAATCAGCATGCTGGCGGCGGTCAGCAGGCTTTGCGAGAAAAAGAAGTTGGACAGCAGCGTGAAAAAGCCCAGAAAGAAAATCACAAACGCATCTCGGCGGGCGCGCATCTCCAGGGTTTTGAGCGCCAGCAGCACGACGACGAAAGTAACACCGGCGTCACGGCCCAGCAGGGTCTTGTGTGTGAAGAGTGTGGCTCCCATCGCCACGGCCAACAGCCCGGTCACCCACCAGCGTGACGGCAACGGCGCGCCCAATAGCGCAATGCGCCCGCGCCACAGCAGAATCAGCGCGGTCATCACGCTGCACCAAATGGGCAGGTTGGCGGTTTGCGGAGCGACCGTCCACGCGATCACGAGCAACAGAAACAGCGTGTCACGCGCTTCGCGGGGTAAATGTTTCAGGCGATCAAACATTAGTGGGTCTTGGGGGTCGGACCACTTTGCGAAGCAAATGTGCTCTGACCCCCGCTGAATAGAGCCAGCGCCTGCAAGCATTGGCGTTTGTGTACTTCACCGCTGTTGGGCGCAATGTCCTTGCCCCCCAGTCTCAGGCCATATTGCAGGCCCAGCTTGTCGGCCAGCAACACCCATGCGCACAGGCGCGACATGCGGGCCTCCAGATTGCCATTGGCTGCGCCGGGCAGCCCGGTCTGGTTCAGGTCCAGCCACAGCTCGTATTGCTGTACCTGGCTGG
>JAYWAV010000285.1:0-10956 GCA_043782015.1 Rhodoferax sp.
GCGCCATGGCCGCTCGTACCGCGAGATTTTTCTATTGGTGCGTGAAGCGCTAACGGCCAACCACGAAGATGCGCGTGCCGCACCGCCATCGGACGATGAAGATGACGAGAGGGAAGATTGAGCGCGCCTATGAGCGGCGCCGGGCCGTCCCAAGGCGCGAAGGCCCCCCCGGGGGGCAGCACAGTAGACGCAGTGACAAGCGTGGGGGCCACATTGGATGCCGTCAAGATCGGCATCGTTTCCATCAGCGATCGCGCCTCCAGCGGTGTGTACGAGGACAAGGGCTTGCCAGCACTGCAGGACTGGCTGACCCGGGCACTGCACAACCCCATCACGTTTGAGCCACGTCTGATCGCGGATGAACAGGCCACGATCAGCGCTACGCTGACTGCTCTGGTCGAAGCAGGATGCTCTCTGGTGCTCACCACAGGCGGCACCGGCCCTGCGGTGCGCGACGTGACCCCCGAAGCTACGCTGGCAGTCGCGCACAGGGAAATGCCGGGGTTTGGCGAGCAGATGCGGGCCATCAGCCTGCACTTTGTGCCCACCGCCATCCTGTCACGGCAAGTGGCCGTGATTCGGGACCAGTCGCTGATCATCAACTTGCCAGGCCAGCCCAAAGCCATCGCCGAGACACTGGAAGGCTTGAAGGATGCGAGCGGCAAGCAGATCGTGCCTGGCATCTTTGCCGCAGTGCCCTATTGCGTTGACTTGATTGGCGGGCCGTACTTGGAAACCGTGGAGTCGGTCTGCAAGGCGTTTCGCCCCAAGAGCGCCGTTCGCCCTCCAAGATAAATATGAAATAGGGCTGTAGCCCCCGCAAATAAAGCGTGAGCAGCTATCGAAGAGATAGCAAACGGAGTCACCCTAAGACCTTATTTACCGACCAACTCGTTGAGCTTGGCAGCCTCAAAACATTCTTTGCGGGCGGCGTCCTGCGGCACGCAGTCGTCCTGGGCCCGGCTGTTGGACAGCGACTCAATCGCTTTCCACAACAGCGCAATCTGGTGGTCCTGGCCGGATGCGGAATCGATCAAACCACGCAGCGCCTGACTGACCGGGTCGTCATCCTGGGTGATTCCGTAAGCGCTGAATTTGGGCTCCGGGCTGGTCACATCGGCACTCTCACCTGCTTTGCTGGGGATGATGCGCGCCGGAATGCCGACCGCCGTGGCACCGGCAGGTACCGGCTTGATCACCACGGCGTTACTGCCAATCTTGGCGCCATCGCCCACTTCAAAGCCGCCCAGTACCTTGGCACCGGCGCTGACCACCACGTCTTTGCCCAACGTCGGGTGTCGCTTCACACCCTTGTACAGCGAGGTTCCGCCCAATGTGACGCCCTGGTAAATCGTGCAGCCGTCGCCAATCTCTGCGGTTTCACCGATCACAACGCCCATCGCGTGGTCAAAGAAAACCCGTTGCCCGATCTTCGCGCCGGGGTGAATTTCAATGCCGGTGAAGAAGCGGCCCAAATGCGAGATGAAGCGCCCCAGCCATTTGAAATCGTTCTCCCAGCACCAGTGGGCACGGCGGTGCAGCCACAGCGCGTGCAGCCCGGGGTAGCAAGTCAAAACCTCCCACGTCGTGCGGGCGGCGGGGTCACGGTCCAGGATGCACTGGATGTCGGAGCGGAGGCGGGAAAACATGGTTCGCAGTCTATCCGTTCAAACCGGGTTCGCTGTCTATCGCCACCTTGCCCGCACTGGCAGCAGGTGCTTGGGCACTTTGTTGCAGGATGGCTTTGGCTACGCCCCGCAGAATGTGAATTTCCTCTTGGGTCACCTGCGCACGGTTGAACAAGGCGTTCAGCCTTGGCATCAGCTTCTTTGGAGCGGCCGGGTCCAGAAAACCCAGCGCGACCAGCGATTGCTCCAGGTGCGTCAGCATGCCGCTGACCTGCGCCGCATCGGCCAATTGGCCGGTGCGCGGCCCTTCGACAGGCTCAGGGTGACCGGGCTCGGTAAACCCGCCCAGTGCCAAACGCCATTCGTAAGCGATCACTTGCAAAGCGGCGCCGATGTTGAGCGAGCCAAACTGTGGGTTGCTGGGGATGGAGAGGCAGGCATGGCAGCGGTAGACGTCTTCGTTGCGCATGCCAAAGCGCTCCGATCCAAACAAAAAAGCAATGCCGGAATGTAGCCCCCACGCTCCGCCGCTACGCGAGTCGCTGCCCCCCAGAGGGGCTGATTTGCCTTGGGACGGCCCGGCGGCAAATTGTGGCTCCAGCGCGCTTCCCGCCTGCGTAGGCGGCTCACCTTTTGATAGCAAACCGAAGTGCTCACGCGGTGTCGTGGTGGGCGGGCCAAAGTCGCGTGGCGTCATCGCGGTAGCGCACAAATGGGTCATGCCATCCAGCGCTTCGTCCAGCGTGTCAACAATGCGGCACTTGTCCAGCACGTCCAGCGCACCGCTGGCCCGCTGGATGGTTTCTTCCCGGCGCAGCACATTGGCCCAGCGGGGTGCCACCAGCACCAGATCGTCAAACCCCATGGTTTTCATGGCCCGGGCTGCGGCGCCCACATTGCCGGCATGGCTGGTGTTGATCAGGATAAAACGGGTTTGCATAAGCAGAATCGGGGGCGAGAAGGACCGCTAGGGTGCGCACTCAAGGCGGCGCGGTTAAAATCATCATATTGTCGCCGCCTGCATCGCCAGTCGGCCACACTTATCAGTTGGGGACAGCGCTAAAGGCCTGTCCCGCAAACACGTTGCTCTTTCCCCCAAAAATCTATGTCGCCCAATCTGCACCCCATGATCAATGTGGCCGTCAAGGCCGCCCGCGCCGCTGGCTCCATCATCAACCGCGCCGCGCTGGACATTGAATCTGTCCGCGTCTCGCAAAAGAAAGCGAACGACTTTGTCACCGAAGTCGACCACGCCGCAGAACAAGCGATCATAGAAACCCTGCTCACCGCCTACCCCGGCCACGGCATCTGGGCCGAAGAATCGGGCCGCGAGCACGGCGCCCAAGACTCCGAATTCGTCTGGATCATCGATCCGCTGGACGGCACCACCAACTTCATCCACGGTCTGCCTGTGTATTGCGTCAGCATCGCGCTGGCCGTCAAAGGCAAGATCGAGCAAGCGGTAGTCTATGACCCGACCCGCAATGACCTGTTCACCGCCACCAAGGGCCGCGGCGCCTACCTGAATGACCGCCGCCTGCGCGTCTCCAAACGGATCGACATGAAGCAAGCGCTGATTTCTACCGGTTTTCCATACCGCCCGGGCGACAACTTCAACCATTACCTGGCCATGATGGGCGACGTGATGCAACGTACTGCGGGCCTGCGCCGCCCGGGCGCGGCCGCACTGGACCTGGCCTATGTGGCCGCCGGTTACACCGAAGGCTTTTTTGAACTGGGCCTGCAGCCCTGGGACGTCGCCGCGGGATCATTGCTGGTGACCGAAGCTGGCGGTCTGGTCGGCAACTTCACCGGAGACGCCGATTTCCTGGATCAGCAGGAGTGCATCGCCGGCTGCCCCAAGATTTACGGCCAGCTGGTCGGCATTCTGGGCAAGTACAGCAAGTTCGCCAGCGTGGCGGACAAGACTGCTTTGGGTCAGTAAAGCCTTTTCTTTCGCCCGTTAACACCACGGGGGGTACGTATTGCTCCGAAGCAAGCGCAGAAGCCTCAATCCGGACTTTGATCCAGCCGCAGTTGGTCCACCGGCACCGGCCGCCCAAAGAAGTAGCCCTGAAACAAAGTGCAGCCGTTTTCCAGCAGGAAATCGCGCTGGCCACTGGTCTCCACGCCTTCGGCCACCACGTTGAGCCCCAGGCTGTGCCCCAGCGCCAGCACGGTACGGGCAATTGCGGCGTCGTTGGCGTCTGACAGCACATCGCGCACAAATGACTGGTCGATCTTGAGTTGCTCCAGAGGCAACACCTTGAGGTACGACAGCGACGAATAGCCGGTACCAAAATCGTCCAGCGAAAACTTGACGCCCAGCGTGCCGAGCTCGTTCATCTTGCGCACCGCTTCCTCCTGATCGGCCAGCAACAGGCTCTCGGTCAGCTCCAGTTTCAGACTGCGCGGGTTGGCACCCGTACGCTCCAGCAAGCTGCGCAGGTCGCTCACAAAGTCGGTGTGGCGAAACTGCCGCGCGCTGACATTCACGGCAATCGTCAGCACAGCGGTATGCGACCAGGCGGACCACGCCGTCAGTTGACGGCAGGCTGTTTCCAGCACCCATTGCCCCAGCGGCACGATCAGGCCGGTCTGTTCCGCCATCGGAATGAACTGCACCGGCGACACCATGCCACGTCGCGGATGGTCCCAGCGCACCAGCGCCTCCACACCCACCATCACACCGCGTACGTTGACCACCGGCTGGTAATACAACAAAAGCTCGTTGCGCAGCAGCCCAAGGCGCAGTTCCTGCTCCATCGCCGTGCGCAACGCCACAAACTGCTGCATCGCCGGATCAAAAAAGCGCATCGTGTTGCGCCCGGCCGCCTTGGCTTCGTACATGGCGAGATCAGCCTGCTTGAGCAGCTCGTCCACCGACTGACGCTGGTCGACAAACATCGCTACGCCTATGCTGGGTGTGCTGTGGTGCTGCAAAGCGCCAAGCATGTAAGGCTGGTTGAGCTGCTCCAGTATTTTTCGTCCGACCTGCTCTACGCGGGATGTCGCCTGCTCCGGGCCGCCCTCCAGACCTTGCACCATCACCACAAACTCGTCGCCACCGAGCCGGGCCACCGTGTCCACCTCCCTGACACAGGCTTGCAGCCGCTGCGCAACCTGCTGCAACAGCATGTCGCCCACATCGTGGCCCTGCGAGTCGTTCAGATCCTTGAAATTGTCCAGGTCAATGAACACGAGGGCACCAGACACTTCGTCGCGCCGTATCGTGGCCAGGGCATATTGCAGCCGATCCACCAGCAGACGCCGGTTGGGCAGGCTGGTCAATGCATCGTAAAAAGCCAGCCGCTCAATTTTTGCCTCGGCGCGTTTGCGCTCTGTAATATTCCTGCCGACCCCGCGGTAGCCGCTGAATTTTCCATCGGCATCAAACATCGGAGCGCCACTGATGGACATCCAGAAGGGGCGACCCTTGTAATCGTTGGCGCACAGTTCAAGATCGCGAAACACGGCGTGCGCCTCCAATACGGCCTGGTGCCTGGCCCAGTCGGCATCGGTCATGTTCAGCGCCCCTACCTCCCAACGGGTCTTACCCATGCTTGCCATCCCAGTCTTGCCTGCCTTGGGCACCAGCTGCCCGTCAAAGCGCACAAAGCGGAAATTGGCGTCCTGCTCCCAGTACCAGTCAGATGACAATTCCGTCAGTGCGCGAAAGCGCCCTTCGCTCTCGCGCAAAATGGTTTGTGAGGCCTTGTGGTCGGTGATGTCGGTGACCGATCCATAGGCAATCAGTTGTCCCGAACTCTCCCGCTTGACAATGGCTTTGCCAAACAGCGTCCGGTGCACGCCATCGGTTGCGCGAATGCGGAATTCATGCGCCCAGTGTTTGCCGTCCCGGGCACGGGCGTTCATGGAATCAACCATCGGCGCCCGGTCATCCGGATGGACACACCGAAAAATGCTGTCGGGATTTTTATAGGCCTTTTCGGCAGTGAGGCCGAAAATTGCCTGAACGGCATCGCTCACGAAAGTGAATACGCCGCTGGTCGGACTGCGCATCAGGAATTGAAAGACCATCTCTGGCAAACGGCTGGTAAGCAGCTGTAGCTGGTTCAGCCGATCCTGCAAAGCCAACTTGGCTTTCTGCTCTTCTGTAAAGTCCTGAATCACGCCGTAATCGAGCGCCGTGCCGTCGCTGCGCACGTGGCGCGCCATACGACCACGCATGAAATGAAGGCTGCCGTCGGTCATGATGGCCCGGTACTCCAGCGGCTCGCCGTCCATACGCATGCGCGCATCCACAAACTGCTGTCGATCGTCAGGGTGAATCATCGAGCGCGCCAACGTGGAATCTACGGGCGAGCCTTGAACAACACCGGTCAAGTCGTACAACCCTGGCGACCACCGCAGGCCTCCTGCGCCCATGGCGGTCCAGTGCCCCACCCTGGCAACCGTCTCGGTGAGGCGAAAGAGCTCCACCTGCGCAGTCAGCTCATCGTTGGCTTTTTGCACTGCGCGCTCGCTGGCCTCGATCGCCAGGCGGGCCTCGCGCTCCTCCGTCACATCGCTCACGTACACCACAAAGTACGATTCAGCTTCGATTTGCACCTTTGCGCCTTCGACCCGAATCAGCAAATGGCGTCCATCCTTGGTCTTAAAAGGGAGCTCTGTGGAATACCCGTCTTTCAACTTCAATGCAGCCTGTCTGGCGCGTTCACGCTCCTCTATGCTGGGCCACAAACCAACCTCCAGCGAGGTTTTTCCAATCACTTCATCCCGCGTGTAGCCTGTCAACTGCATCCAGCGTTCGTTGACATCGACGATGCGCCCATCGGCACTGCGGCTGACCGATATCGCCACCGGACTCTTCGCAAATATGGTCCGGATCACATCGCGCTTACTGTAGCCATCGGGCTTGCCTCCCGGGGCTTTAGGCGCTTTTGGCGCTTTTGGCACTTTTGGCACTTTTGGCACTTTGGGTGGAGCTTTCATGACGCGGCCAGTTCCAGTTGCCCAACCGGCACGGGCCGTCCAAACAGGTAGCCCTGAAAAGACTTGCAACCGTTGCGCAGCAGAAACTCACGCTGCCCCTCGGTTTCGACCCCTTCGGCCACAACCCCCAGGTCCAGGTTGTCAGCCAGGTTAAGGATGGTGCGGGCAATGGCAGCGTCGTTCGGGTCAGTCAATACGTCCCGGACAAAAGACTGGTCAATTTTGAGTTGGTCCAGTGGCAGGCGTTTGAGATAGGCCAGCGACGAGTACCCAGTTCCGAAGTCGTCCAGCGCGAAGCTCACACCAATCGAACGCAGTTCGCTCATCTTGACGATGGCATCGTCCATCTCATTGAGCAACAGGCTCTCGGTCAACTCCAGCTTGAGCCGGTACGGGTTGGCGCCCGTGACGCGCAACAGCGTCAGCAACTGGTCGGAGAACTCGGGCTGGCGAAACTGCCGGGTGCTGACATTCACTGCCACTGTCAGCCTCTGGGTGGACGGCTTGCTGCTCCACGCGACCAGCTGCCGGCAGGCGGTTTCCAATACCCAGTGGCCGATGGGAAGAATCAGGCCGGTGTGCTCGGCCAGTGGAATGAACTCGGCTGGCGAAACCATACCCCGCACCGGGTGCTTCCAGCGGATCAGGGCCTCTACGCCCGTCATTTTTCTTGTTTCGTCCACCACCGGCTGGTAATACAGCAGGAACTCCTCCCGCGCCAGACCCTGGCGCAAATCCGCCTCCAGACTGGCCCGGGCGGTCGCCGCCGCCTGCATGACCGGGTCGAAAAAGCGCTGCGTATTACGTCCTGCCGCTTTGGCCTGGTACATCGCCAGGTCGGCGCGCTTGAGCAACTCATCCACCGTTTGCAGATTCTGAAAGAACAGCGTAATGCCAATGCTCGGCGAGCTGTGGTGGCGCTGACCACCCAATTCAAAAGGCTGGTTCAATGCCGTCAGTATCTTTTTCCCCACTGTCTCCGCCGTGGCGGCGGCCTGCGCCGCAGACTCACCCAGGTCCTGTAGCATGACGACGAATTCGTCGCCGCCCAACCGGGCAACCGTATCGATGCTGCGCACACAGTTGCTCAGACGCAGCGCCACTTGCTTGAGCAGTTCATCACCCATGTGATGGCCCAAGGTGTCATTGAGTACCTTGAAATTATCCAGGTCAATAAACAACAAGCTACCGTGGCTGAACTGGCGTGCGCTGTAGTCCAGCGCCTTGGTAAGCCGGTCTATCAGCAATCGCCGGTTGGGTAAACCTGTCAATGCATCAAAGTAAGCCAGGCGCTCAATATCTGCTTCGGCCTGCTTGCGCGCGCTGATGTCGCGCCCGGTACCTCGGTAGCCGCGGAAATGGCCATCGGCATCAAACACCGGCGCACCGCTAATGGACTCCCAGCGCACGGTCCCGTCCTCGCGCACGCGCTGCATCTCGAAATCGTGAAACACCTCACGCGCCTCCAGCGCCGCACGGTGTGCGGCCCAGTCATCCGCACTGACCTTGTGGCCCCCGAATTCCCAGCGCGTACAACCCATGTACCGGTCCGACGCCTTGACATCGGCTGCATCCAGATTGCCATCCACGCGGGTGAAGCGGTACTGGGCATCCTGTTCCCAATACCAGTCCGATGACAACTCGGTCAGGCTGCGAAAACGTGTCTCGCTCTCCTGGAGTCGCAACATGGCTTCCCCATTCAGCTTGACCTGCTTTTGCAACTTTTCGTTGGTATCAGCCAGCGCATGCTCTCCGGCGCGCAGCGCTTCGTGTGCCAGACGTTCGGCCGTCACATCGCGCAGGTAAATGAGGATGTACTCCTCACCATCCAGCGTCACCAGCGCAGCGTTCATGCGCACCATGCGTGGCATGCCATCCCCCATGCACAGGGTCACATCAGCATCGGAAATACGGCCACTGCGCTTGAGGGGTAGCAGCGTCGCATTGCGCGCTTCTGCATTGGCCCAGTGTCCGATGTCCACCGCGCTGCGACCGATGACGTCCGCCACGTCGAAGCCAGTCATCCGCAGCCACTCCTGATTGACCTCCATAATTACCCCATCGCGCGCACGTGTCAGCGCAATGGCCTCGGGGCTTTGCGCAAATATGGTGTGAAAAATGGTGCTGCTGTCCGATACGGTGTGCGACAGGGGCGCCGAGCCTCCGACCTTCTCGGACGGCACAGGAGCAGGAGGCTGCCGGGAAGACACTTTATGCACCCACCATGCGTTCAGCACGCATCCACGCCAGCGTATCGGCCAGCACCGCGTCTACCGGGGTTTGCAGATAGCCCAGCTCGCGCTCGGCCTTCGAAGAATTCACCTGCAGTTGGTGACATGTCAACATGGCGGCTTCCGGCGTCATGTCCGGCTCTTTGCCGGTCACGCGCGACCACAGATCGACGGCGCGGGCAAACGCCATCAGCGCCCATGCAGGCGTAGCACCCTTCGGTGTGCGCTTGTCCAATGCAGCGCCGACCTTGTGCACAAAGTCCACAAACGTGATGTGCTCACCACCGACCAGATAGGCCTGGCCAAACCGCTGGTCTTGCCAGGCGCGCACTTGGGCCTTGGCGATTTCGCGCACATCGGCAAACGACGCCAGCCCCGGCGGAATGCCGGGCAGCTTTTCACGGTCCACCATCGTGATCAAGCGCGACCAGTTGTGCTTGTCGCCCGGCCCCAGGATGTGGGAGGGGTTGAACACAATCCACGGCGCATTGCCCTGGCGCACTGCCTGCTCACCCAAACATTTGGTGCGCTCGTAATTGATCCAGCTCTGGCTCCCCAGCTGCGGCACCGACTCGTCCAGCGTGCCATGCACCAAGTGTGAAAACGCCGAGACGGATGAGGTGTGGATGAAGGCCTTGACGCCGGATTGCTCGGCGGCGCGCAGCATGTTCTGCGTACCCTGCACATTGGTGGCCGTTTGCTGTGCGGCGTTGCGGCGCCACATGCTGGTGTCTGCCGCCACATGAAACACCGCCTCGCAGCCCTGCATCGCGCGCTGCAGACTGTCGGCATCGTCCAACGCCGAGCGCACCGGGGTCGCGCCCAGCGCGGTGATGGTGGCATCTGTCTCGGCACGGCGCGACATCGCTTTGACCTCGTGGCCTGCTGCACGCAGCGCGGTCACTACGTGCCCGCCCAGAAAGCCGCTGGCGCCAGTAAGAAATACAGTTGTCATGGGGAGTCTCTGGAGTAAAGGGGTTAGTGGGTACCGCGCAAATGGCTGCGCGCCACCGGGATGGCGCTGGCCGCGCTTTCGGTGAGCCCATTCAAAATGCCGCAGTGCTGTGCGTCCTGTGTGCCTTGGCACAGTTGCCGCAAGTCCTTCAGCTGCTTTTCCAATGCACGCAGCTCGCGGATTCGGTTGCTGACATGGCCGAGGTGCGTGTCCAGCAGCGCGTCAATCTGCCCGCAGTTTTCGGTGGGGTTGTCACGAAAGTGGAGTAGCGTGCGAATCTCCTGCAGCGACATGTCCATGCCGCGACAGTGCCGGATCAACGACAACTGCTGCACATGGGCGTCGCCATAAACCCGGTAATTACTTTGCGAACGCGCGGGTGGAGGCAGCAAGCCTTCTCGCTCGTAATGGCGGATGGTTTCCACGCCAACGCCCGTTTGTGTTGCCAGTTCACCTATTTTCATTTGCCCCATCCAGTTGGTCCAGTGTAAGCCCTTGACTCTGTAGCGGCTACAGGGTTTCCAATAGGGTTTTCGAGAGGATTCCAACGATGTCCGGCCACCATTGCGCACATGACACGCCCGCCCCCGAGGCAATCACCGATATGCCACGCTATCGGCGCATCCTGTGGATTGCGCTGTTCATCAACGCCGCCATGTTTTTGGTAGAAATCGGGGCGGGTTACCAATCCGGCTCGCTGTCACTGTTGGCAGATGCCATCGATTTCGCGGGTGACGCGTTGAATTACGCGGTCTCGCTGGCGGTGCTGAGCGCAGCGCTGGCCTGGCGCGCCCGGGCGGCGCTGGTCAAGGCCCTGGCGATGGTGGGGTTCGGCCTGTTTGTGCTGGGCCAGGTCGTCTGGCGCTTGTGGACAGGAAGCGTGCCGGATGCGTCCACGATGGGCTTGATCGGTGTGCTGGCACTGGTGGCCAACCTCTCGGTGGCCTGGATGCTCTACGCGTTTCGCGAAGGCGACGCCAATATGCGCAGTGTATGGTTGTGTTCCCGTAACGACGCGCTGGGCAACCTGGCCGTGATGGTCGCCGCACTGGGCGTTTTTGGCACGGGGCAAGCCTGGCCCGATCTGGCTGTGGCGGCCACCATGGCCGCGCTGGCCTTGCACAGCGGTGCCTCGGTCATGCGCCAGTCATTGCAGGAAATCCGGCGCGAAAAGACACGACAATCG
>JAYWAV010000286.1:0-3969 GCA_043782015.1 Rhodoferax sp.
GTGTACTTCGCGATAGCCGCGATAGCAGTCCTTGACAATTGTTTGCGCAACGATAAGCCAAGACAAATCGCTGCCAATCGTCAGTGACGGCTTGGGAGCAGTGAAATCCTTAATCCACACCTCGGCAAATATCTGACAATATTTTCGGGCTTCAAAGAAGTTTGTCAGACGCCTGCTTCTGTGAGGCTCAAGCTTGTAGTATTGAAGTAAGGCAAGACGACTCATTCAGACAAAGGCGCTCCTGCTTTTTTCAACCCTTTTTCACGTGACTTAGCATGGACACAAAAATTCCGCCCGAATTAGCTTTGCCAGACGCAGCGCATTCCGACCCCCTCCTGATGGGCTGGATGGTGGGGTCGCCGCCGCCCAAAGATAAGCTGGTTCGTTTTGCCGATGGAAGCATGCTCAAGTTTCCGCAAAACCGATGGGCCAACAGCAACTTTCGATCACTGGTTCCCACTAAAGAAATATCGCGTGGTTCAGGCCCGGTAGCGCCCCTTCCTCGCGCCGACCGACCGGATTTGGATGCTGTTTCGTTTGTGCCCATTGGCAGTAGCGATAGCATGACCTGGGCCGAATCCCTTTCAGCAAACTACACCGATGGCATAGTGGTACTGCACAAAGGACATATCGTTTACGAACGCTATACGGGGGCGCTCGACGCTAATACGCCGCATATTGCCTTCTCCGTCACCAAATCTTTCATTGGCACGATCGCCGCCTGTCTGGTTCACGAGGGGCTTCTCGATGACACTGCAAGTGTTGCGCACTATGTTCCGGAACTTGAAAGAAGTGCCTTTGGCGATGCCACGGTCCGGCAGGTTATGGACATGACAACTGCGTTGCAGTACAGCGAGGTCTACACCGACCCCAACGCTGAAATATGGGCCCATGCCCGCGCCGGTGGATTGCTGCCCAGACCTGCCGATTACCAGGGGGCGCAGAGTTTTTATGCGTTTCTTCAGAGCGTGAAGAAGCTGGGCAACCATGGTGAAAGCTTCTCTTATAAAACCATTAACACCGATACCCTGGGCTGGATTATTCGGCGCATCACGGGCCAGTCGCTGGCGCAACTCTTGTCGCAAAGGATATGGAGCCGTCTCGGCGCCGAACACGATGCCTACATCACGGTTGATACCGAAGGCACAGAATTTGCCGGCGGCGGCTTGAACACCTGCCTGCGGGATCTCGCCCGTTTTGGTGAATTGATGCGCAATGATGGCTGGGCCGCGGGACAGCAGGTGATTCCCCAAGCCGTGATTGGCGACATACGCAAAGGTGCGGATCCTCGCAAGTTTGCCCCGGCGGGATATCACACCTTGCCAGGGTGGAGCTACCGCAACATGTGGTGGATATCGCATAACAGCCATGGGGCCTATATGGCCCGTGGTGTCCATGGGCAGGCAATTTACATTGATCCGATGGCGCAGATGGTCATTGCCCGCTATGCCTCCCACCATATTGCGGGCAACCTGGGCATCGACCCGCATTCGTTACCTGCATACCACGCCATGGCGCTGCATTTAATGCAAGACAGCAGGCACTGATCGATTGCCCGCTTCAGGACCTGATTTAGGCGGACACTAGGTTTGCCCTGCCGCGGGATCTGGCGAGTTGCAGTCACTGGCCAATGGCAGCTTCGGATGCGCCAAACTGCGTGGATATGCGCAGCTACTTTGTCTCGGCAACCGACAGCCTCATCTATGAACCCGATGTCGCCTTCCATCCCGTGGCTGGCGCTCGCATTGATGTAGTGTTCGCCACAGAGGAGCCTGTCGATCACCGCCTGCCAATGACTGGTTTGGAACAGGCGAATCGCTGCACCCGCTATGGGCCTAGCACGAGGCAGTGCCCGCTCGGAGGACGTTGCTGCATCAAATATGCCTCTAACCCCCATAGAACTTGCGCAAGCAGCTACTAAAACAATAGCAACTAGAGCGGCAAGCCAACCATTTTGGACCCCTGAGCCCGATAATCGGGGCATGACTTCTTTCTCTACCCTCCCCCTCTCTCCCGCCATGCTGGCCAATCTGGAGCAGTTGGGGTACGCCACGATGACGCCCATACAGGCCTCCAGCCTGCCCGTGGCTCTCGCTGGCAAAGATCTGATCGCCCAGGCCAAGACCGGCAGCGGCAAGACTGCGGCATTTGCACTGGCGCTGCTCGCCAAGCTGAACCCACGCTGGTTTGCGGTGCAGTCGTTGGTGCTTTGCCCCACGCGCGAGCTGGCGGACCAGGTCACCGTCGAAATCCGCCGCCTGGCGCGGGCCGAGGAAAACGTCAAGGTCGTCACCGTATGCGGCGGCGTGCCGGTGCGCGGCCAGCGTGCCTCGCTGGAGAATGGTGCGCACATCGTGGTCGGTACGCCGGGCCGCGTGATGGACCTGCTGCAGCGCGGCTACCTGACGCTGGAAGGCCTGAACACCCTGGTCCTGGACGAAGCGGACCGGATGCTGGACATGGGCTTCTTTGACGATATTGCCACCGTGGTCAAACAGGCGCCCAAAGAGCGCCAGACGCTGCTGTTCTCGGCCACCTACCCCGAAGGCATTGAAAAACTGGCGCGGCAGTTCATGCGCGATCCGCAGCAGATCAAGATTGCTGCACCGAAGGCTGAAAACACGATTGAGCAGCGCTTCTACGAAGTGGACCGCGCCAACCGCCTCGATACGGTGGCACTTCTGCTCAACCACTTCCGTCCGATCAGCACGATTGCGTTTTGCAACACCCGGGCGCAGTGCAACGATCTGGTGGCGCTGTTGCAAGCCCAGGGCTTTAGCGCGCAGGTGCTGCATGGCGATCTGGAGCAGCGCGAGCGGGATCAGGTGCTGGCGCTGTTTGCCAACCGCAGCTGCTCGGTGCTGGTAGCGACCGATGTGGCCTCGCGCGGGCTGGACATCACCCAGTTAGAGGCCGTGATCAACGTCGACATCACTCCCGACTCCGAAGTGCATGTGCACCGCATTGGCCGCACCGGCCGCGCGGGTGAGTCTGGCCTGGCGCTGAGCCTGGCGTCGATGAACGAGATGGGCGCGGTCGGCAAGATTGAGCAGTACCAGAACGCGCCCTCGGTCTGGTTCAAGCGCGAAGAGTTGACTCCGCAAGGCACCGGCCGGTTGCTGCCACCGATGGTCACGTTGCAGATTTTGGGTGGGCGCAAGGAAAAAATTCGCCCCGGCGACGTGCTGGGCGCGCTGACCAGCACGGAAGGCGGACCGGCCTATACCCGCGAGCAGATTGGCAAGATACAGGTGACCGAATTCTGTACCTTTGTCGCCGTAGAGCGTAGCGTGGCAGAAGCGGCCTGCGAGAAGCTGAACTTTGGCAAGGTCAAGGGCAAGAGCGTCAAGGTACGCCTGCTCTAAAAATCTTCCATGTAGGAATTCTTCCTACACGCGTTCCAGCGCGATGCTGACTCCAGTTTCTGGGCCGCGGAACTACAGTTGGCTCAAGCGCCAAAGTGCCATCTGGCGCTGGCCCCAACTGGAGAACCGCCATGAAAGATCTGTCCCTTGCACTCAACCCCTTCAGCCTGATGATGGAGCCGGAGCTGGTGTTGCAAACCATGGAGCGCTCGCAGCAGCTGCGCGGCCTGCGCCGCCACAAACTGCGCCCGCTGGACAAGCCGCTGATTCCGTACACGAAAGAGGCCCTGGCCCAGCGTGCTGCCTATGACGCAGCCATTGACGCCGAAGACTTTGAAGACGTGGCTGACGCGTATCTGTTGAACTAAAGCCCTCCAGCTCGCTAAACTGGGGGCATGAGCACTATGCCCCGTTTGCGCCCTCTATACCGCAATTTCGACGCGCAAGCGCAGATCGACGCGCAGTACAACCCGTCTTTGGCACTGCCCGCAGGCAGCAATCCCGGCGAACACTTCGCCGCCCAGGCACAAGCCGCGCGCAAGCTACGCTGCATGCTGGATGTACCTTACGGCCCCACCGTGCATGAGACGCTGGACATTTTCCC
>JAYWAV010000287.1:0-3966 GCA_043782015.1 Rhodoferax sp.
CCTGGCTACTACCTGAAGATCACCGACTACGCGCAAGAGCTGTTGACCCATGTGCAGGACGGCCTGCCCGGCTGGCCTGAGCGCGTCAAGTTGATGCAGGAAAACTGGATTGGCAAGAGCGAGGGTGTGCGCTTTGCGTTCAGCCACGACATCAAGGACGACACCGGTGCGCTCATTGACGATGGTCGCATGTATGTGTTCACCACGCGCGCCGACACCATCATGGGCGTGACCTTCTGCGCAGTGGCGCCAGAGCATCCGCTGGCACTGCATGCTGCCAAGTCCAACCTGCGCCTGGCCGCCTTCCTGGAGGAGTGCAAGGCCGGTGGTACCACCGAAGCCGAACTGGCCGTCAGGGAAAAGCTGGGCATGCCAACCGGCCTGTCCGTGACGCACCCGCTGACCGGCCGCCTGGTCGATGTCTGGGTTGGCAACTATGTGCTGATGGGCTATGGCGACGGCGCCGTGATGGGCGTGCCCGCGCACGACGAGCGCGACTTCGCGTTTGCCAAGAAATACAACTTTGCGATCAACGATGTGGTGCACATCGACGGCCTGACGTACGACCACAGCCAGTGGCAAGACTGGTACGGTGACAAGCAGCGCGGTGTTACCGTCAACTCCGATGTGCTCAGCGGCCTGTCGTACAAGGACGCGGTCGATGCCGTAGCCAAGGCGCTCGCGGCTTTGGGTCTGGGCGAGAAGAAGACCACCTGGCGTTTGCGCGACTGGGGCGTGAGCCGCCAGCGCTACTGGGGCACGCCGATACCGATCATCCATTGCGAAGAGCATGGCGCGGTGCCCGTGCCGGAAAAAGACTTGCCGGTCATCTTGCCGCAGGACTGCGTGCCCGATGGCTCTGGCAATCCGTTGCACAAGCACGAAGGCTTTCACGCCGGTGTGGTTTGCCCTGTCTGCGGCAAGGCTGCGCGGCGCGAGACCGACACGATGGATACCTTTGTGGATTCCAGCTGGTATTTCATGCGCTATTGCGACCCGAAGAACAGCGACGCGATGGTGGCCGGTGGTGCTGATTACTGGATGCCGATGGACCAGTACATCGGCGGCATTGAGCACGCGATCCTGCACTTGCTGTACGCGCGGTTCTGGACCAAGGTCATGCGTGATCTGGGGCTGGTCAAGGTGGACGAGCCGTTCACCAAGTTGCTGACGCAAGGCATGGTGCTGAACCATATTTACTCGCGCAAGGGCGACAAGGGCGGCAAAGAATACTTCTGGCCACACGATGTCGAGAACGTATTCGATGACGCTGGCAAGGTCATCGGTGCCAAGCTGAAAAACGCAGTCGGCGATTTGTCCGTCGGTACCGCCATCGAGTACGAAGGCGTGGGCACGATGTCCAAGTCCAAGAACAACGGCGTCGATCCGCAAGAGCTGATCGGGAAATATGGCGCCGACACCGCGCGTCTGTACACCATGTTCACCGCGCCACCCGAGGCTACGCTGGAGTGGAACGATGCCGCAGTGGAGGGCAGCTACCGCTTCCTGCGCCGCGTCTGGAACTTTGGCTACAAGCTGTCTGCTATGGATTTTGTAGCTGCTCACGCGAGCGTGGCGGGCGCTACAGCCATAAAAGATGTCAATTTCGGAAAAGAAGCGAAAGCCCTGCGACTGGAAATCCACACGGTGCTCAAGCAGGTGGATTACGACTACCAGCGCATGCAGTACAACACGGTGGTCTCCGGCGCGATGAAGATGATCAACGCATTGGAAGACTTCAAGGCGATGGACTCTGCCGGGGCGCAGGTCGCGCTGATCGAAAGCTTTGGCATTCTGTTGCGCTGCCTGTACCCCGCCACGCCACACATCGCACACACTCTGTGGGCCGAGTTGGGCTATGCCGCCACTTTAGGCGACATGCTGGATGCGCCGTGGCCCGAAGTCGATCAGTCGGCACTGGCGCAAGACGAGATTGAGCTGATGTTGCAAATCAACGGCAAGCTGCGCGGCTCCGTGGTGGTGCCTGCCGGTGCTTCCAAAGAAGTGATCGAAGCGGCAGCGCTCGCGACTGATGCATTCCGCAGCCAAGCGGCTGGCGCGGCGGCGAAGAAGGTCATCGTGGTGCCTGGGCGCCTGGTCAACGTGGTGGTCTAACCCCATGCAAATCTCACGTTCTTTGGCCCGTCGCAACGTTCTGGCAGCGGCAGGCGCTCTGTGTGCCCTGTCGCTGGCGGGCTGCGGCTTTCAGCTGCGCAACAGCCAGACCTACAGCTTCCAGTCCATCGCGGTTACGCCTGCGCGTGGCAGCCCGGTGGCGCTGGAGGTGGCGCGCTACCTGGGCAGCGGCGTGCGCGTAGTGTCCGCGCCCGATGTGCAACCGCCGCCGGATGTGATCCTGGACATATTGCAGGAGCAGCGCGAGAAAACCGTCGTGGGCGTCAATGCGTCCGGCCAGGTGCGCGAGTTCCAGTTGCGCCTGACCGTCAAATTCCGCCTGCGCACAACGCAGGGTGCCGAGCCGATTGCAACCACCGAGATCGTGCAGCAGCGCGACATCAGCTTTAGCGAAACCGCGGTGCTGGCGAAGGAAGCCGAAGAAGCCTTGCTGTACAAAGACATGCAGGCTGACATCGTGCAGCAACTGCTGCGCCGCCTCGGCGCCGCAAAAATATGACGCCCCCACGCTCCGCCGCTGTCGCGGGTCGCTGCCCCCACTGGGGGCTAACCTGCCTTGGGACGGCCCGGCGGCAGGCTGTCGTTGTAAGGTGCTGAATGGAACTTGACCGCGTCGACCGCACCCTGCTGGAGCTGTTGCAACACGACGGTCGCATGAGTGCGCAGGCGCTGTCCGAGGCGGTGAACCTGTCTGCGCGGGCCACGTTGAACCGCGTGCGGCGTCTGGAAGAAGAGGGTCTGATCGAAGGCTACCGGGCCATGCTGCACCGCACGGCGTTGGGTGAGCATGTGTCAGTGTTTGCCGAGATTGCGTTGAAAGACCAGCGCCAGGCGACCGTGCAGCGCTTTGAGCAGGGGATGATTGCCTGCCCGGAGGTCATCGCCTGCTATCTGGTCAGCGGGCGTTACGACTACCTGGTGCGCCTGGCCTGTCGTGACCTGGCGCATTACCGTGATCTGACCAGCGCCTGGCTGGACGATGTGGCACTGGGCATCGACAAGATTGTCACCAGCACCGAACTGCAAACTGTCAAGGAATTTGCAGGCTTTCCGCTGTCGGTCAGAAACCCCGAATGATGCGCCGCGCGCCCTTTTCGGGGGGTGCGTCACCGGGCTTGTCACTTCCGGGTTTGTCTTTGTACAGGTAAGCCGAGATCGCATCGGTCAGCTTTTCGGCCTGATGCACCTGGTTCTCGCCGCTGACCATCAAGCTCGTTACCAGGGCCTCAATCACCAGCAGCGCCGCGCTGTAGCTGCTGGACAGCACCGGGTGGCTGGCGGGCGCAATCAGTACGTCGTGCGCCCAGGTGGTCAGGGGCGATGCCATCGAATCCGTCAGCGCAATCACATGGGCACAGCGGTCGCGCGCATAGCGGGTCAGCATCACCGCATCGCTGGCGTAGCGCGGGAACGAAATCGAAATCAGCAAATCCTTGGGGCCGATATTCATCAGGCGTCCGGCCGCCACTTCCGTACCGCCAAATTCCACGACGTTGATCGCCTGGCGGCAAAACGGTTGCAGATCCAGCGCCAGCATGGCCGACAGGTGGGCGCTGATGCCAAAGCCCAGGATGTAGACCGTCTCTGCCGCCAGTATCTTGTGCGCGGTGGAGACCAATAGAGAAGGGTTTAAACCCGCTGCCGCCGCCTGCAGGTTGCTCAGGCTGGCCTCCAGACTTTCGGCCACGATGGGGTTGATCTGATTGCCCTTGTCGGCGTTGCGACGCAGCGCATTGCGCAATTTGTCGACTGGCTGGAACACCGGCTGCAACGCGTTTTGCAAGGTCTCTGCCATGCCACTGCGCAACGCGGCAAAGCCGCTAAAGCCCA
>JAYWAV010000288.1:0-3945 GCA_043782015.1 Rhodoferax sp.
GTCCAGTCCACGTGCCTTGATAGCCTGCATGCACTCAACCCAGCGCACGGGGCCAAACGCCTGGCGGTACAGCGCATCGCGGATGCGGTCAGCATCCATTTCGATGGCAACATCGATGTTATTGATCAGCGCAATCTGGGGTGTCGCAAATTCAATATCTTCCAGCCGCTCGCGCAACTTTTCTGCGGCGGGGCGCATCAGGCTGGAATGGAATGGTGCGGACACCGGTAATGGCAAGGCGCGCTTGGCGCCGTTGGCTTTCAGCAATTCGCAGGCCTTTTCCACCGCCAGCTTGCTGCCGGAGATCACGGTTTGTGAGGGATCGTTGAAATTGGCGGCTTCCACCACTTCAATACTTTGCGCGCCGAAGGACTGTGTCACTTCCAGGCAACCCGCAGCAACCTTCGCTGCATCCATACCCAAAATCGCGGCCATCGCGCCGGTACCCACGGGCACGGCTTCCTGCATGGCCTGTGCCCGCAGGCGCACCAGCGGAACCGCCTGCGCCAGCGTAAGCGCGCCGGCGGCGACCAGAGCTGTATATTCGCCGAGCGAGTGGCCAGCTACCGCGTTGGGGGCAATACCTACTTCCGACATCCAGACCCGGTACGCGGCGACACCTGCCACCAACATCACCGGCTGGGTATTGCTGGTCAGCGCTAGATCCTCCTTGGGGCCTTCATGGATCAAGCGACTCATGTCTTCACCCAGCGCGTTCGACGCTTCTTGCAGGGTTTGCGCAACCAGCGGGTGATCACCCCACACATCCAACATGCCCACAGACTGCGAACCTTGCCCCGGAAAAACAAATGCAAACTGTTTCATAAATTTATATAAAAAGTGGCTGTAGCGCCCGTAGATAGAGCGTAAGCAGCTACCAATTCAGGAGCACGGCGCCCCAGGTAAAACCACCGCCGACACCTTCGAGCATCAGCGTGTCACCGGTTTTGATCTTGCCACCGCGTACCGCCCAGTCCAAAGCCAGCGGAATCGATGCAGCAGACGTATTGCCGTGCTGATCCACGGTTACAACCACCTTGTCCATCGACAACTTCAACTTTTTGGCAGTGCTTTGCATGATGCGGATATTCGCCTGGTGCGGAATCAGCCAGTCAATATCGGCCTCGGTCTTCCCGGCCTTGACCAGTGTGGCGCGCGCTGCGCTTTCCAGTACACCGACCGCGAGTTTGAAAACTGCCTGACCGTCCATCTTGAGCAATGGGTCACCCAGAACATGCCCGCCCGATACATGGCCCGGCACACACAAAATGCCCACGTGTTTGCCGTCAGCATGCAAATCAGAGGCCAGCACTCCGGGCGTGTCCGACGCTTCCAGCACCACGGCGCCCGCGCCATCACCAAAAAGCACGCACGTAGTGCGGTCCTTGAAATCCAGAATACGGGAGAAAACTTCAGCGCCGATAACCAGCGCACATTTGGCAGACCCCGACTGGATCATCGCGTCAGCAATGGTCAGCGCATAGACGAAACCACTGCACACGGCCTGCACGTCGAACGCCGCGCCACCATTGGCACCCAGCTTGTTTTGCAAGATACAGGCGGTAGAGGGAAACACCATGTCGGGGGTCGACGTGGCAACAATGATGAGATCCACGTCCTGTGCAGCGCGCCCGGCAGCCACCAGCGCACTCTTCGCAGCCTCCAGCCCCAGGTCGCTGCTGAAAACCCCGTCATCGACGAAGTGCCGCGCCCGGATACCCGTGCGCTCAACAATCCATTCATCCGAGGTTTCCACGCCGGTGGCAGCTAATTGGCTTACCAGGTCTGCATTGGTCAGACGCCTCGGTGGCAAATAGCTACCGGTGCCAGTAATTTTCGAAAAACGTCTCATGAGTGGGGCAGTGTGCACCCGCGGGGATCAGACCGTCTCGGGGGCAGACACCAACAAAGGCGCTGCGTGGGCGATACGGACCTGGACGCGGTCGAGCAGGTTGTTTCGGGCTGCATCATACGCGCGGTTCAATGCGTTCCCAAACGCCAAGATATCGGCCGACCCGTGGCTTTTAAACACCAGCCCGCGTAGACCCAACAGCGCTGCGCCGTTGTAGCGCCTATGGTCTACGCGATTTTTAAGCGCAGTTAGAACCGAATAGGAGGCGATAGCTGCAAATTTTGTAAATACGTTGCGAGAGAATTCAGCTTTCAGGAAGCCGCCAATCATTCCGGCCAAGCCTTCACTGGTCTTCAGGGCCACATTGCCAACAAAACCATCACAGACCACGATGTCCACAACGCCTTTAAAAATATCATTGCCCTCAACATTGCCATAAAAATTCAAATCACCAGATTTAGCAGCAGATCGCAGCAATTCACCTGCTTTTTTAATGACTTCGTTGCCTTTAATGACTTCTTCGCCAATATTGAGCAGCCCCACCGAGGGCGATGGCTCATTTTTCAGCACCGACACCAGGGCAGACCCCATCACGGCAAACTGAAGCAAGTGTTCAGCAGTGCAATCTACATTGGCACCCAAGTCCAGCACCGTGGTGGCACCACCCAGTGCATTCGGAATTTGCCCTGCGATCGCGGGGCGCTCGATGCCATCCAGTGTTTTGAGCAAATAGCGCGAAATGGCCATCAGGGCACCGGTATTGCCGGCTGACACGGCAGCTTGTGCAGCGCCGTCTTTGACCTGCTGAATGGCCACGCGCATGGATGAGTCTTTTTTCTTGCGTAGCGCCACTTCCAGTGGGTCGTCCATGGTCACCACCTCGCTCGCAGTCACGATACGAGCACGGGGATGCGCAAACCCGGCGAGCGCATCTGGCAAACCCACCAGAATTAGGGAAGCTTCGGGGTTATGGTCCAGAAAAGCGCGGCACGCGGGGAGAGTGACCTGGGGGCCATGGTCTCCGCCCATGCAATCAACGGCAATGGTTGTCATCAAGAGATACAGGTAAAAGTCGGTGCGGAAACTGTACAGAAAGCAAAAAGCCCGATGCTACTGAAAACGTAGCTTCGGGCTTTGGCAAGCGGGGTGCTTGGTATTTAGGCTTCTGACTTGGTCTTCAGCACTTTACGACCACGGTAAAAACCGGTGGCGCTGATGTGGTGACGCAGGTGGGTTTCGCCAGTGGTGGATTCCACAGCGATACCGGGCACAACCAGTGCATTGTGCGAACGGTGCATACCGCGCTTGGATGGGGACTTTTTGTTTTGTTGAACAGCCATGATTCGCTCCTGGGCGAGGTGCTGCACAGGTGCAACACGGTTAAGGGTTAGTCAATGCGACAAGTTTCGTGAGAGAAAACCGCGCGAAGCCTTGGATTATAGCCTAAGAAGCTATGAGTCGCCAAGCCCATCTTTTTTAAGCTTGCCCAACACCGCAAAGGGGTTGGGCTTTTCAGTGTCCTCCGCCACAAAACCAGCGTCTGCCGCCGACATCTTGACGGGCCGCGGGCAAACCTCATGTTTGGGTGCGGTGGGCATATCCATCAGCAACTCGTCCTCTGCCAGCTCCATTAAATCGAATGTGCGGCTCAGAACCAGAACATCTTCGTCTGACTCTTCGTCCTCAATCTCGGCCAACTCTTCGGTCGCTACAAAACGAAAGTCCCGGGCAAATTGCACTTCGACATCGACTGGCCCCATGCACCGCTGGCAAGTCAGCGCAATGGTGGCGTGTGCGGCCAGATGTACCCAAGCTTCGTCTACCCCGGCCGCATCCGACTTCACGCTGCCTTGCGCCTCAAAGTGCAGCAGATTCTCAACGCCCACTCCTTGAGACTCCTCGACCAAACGCGCAAACTTGGCCAAGCGCTCTTCGCCGACCAGGTTGGCGCCTTCTTTCGCAAAAGCGGCAATATCGAGGCGGCGAGGGTCCTGAAGGTGTTTCATGGCCACAGTGTAAGAGAATCGGGCCATGGATACTCCCGCACCCCGTCGCCTCATTCTGGGCTCCACCTCGGTCTACCGCCGCGAGCT
>JAYWAV010000289.1:0-3942 GCA_043782015.1 Rhodoferax sp.
GCCACAGCCATCTTGTTCAGAATGACGGTAACCACGTTCGGATAATCAAATCCCGCTCCTGTATTGCGGTCCACGATGTATCCAATCCCACCACCCGCAAGGATGTTGCCCCAAACTGCCCCATTGCTCTTGGACACAAGGTTCTCACGACCTTTGAGATCGTCCTTCGTACAGTCCACCGCCATATCACCGGTGCTTTTTTGTACGGTCACGCTACCGGGCGTGGTCACGAACCACTTTCCTGCATCGTTTGTTAGCGTACATCCCACTCCAGCGACTTCCTTGCCGTCTTGAACGGTTTGAACGGAAATGGGTTGAAGTTTGGAGCCGGTGATGGAGGCGCATCCGGTCATGGCCAAAAGTGCCGCCACGGCGATAATTTTTTGCATTGTCTTCTCTTAAAAATGGCTCGACGCAAGCCTTTGAATTCGTCAAGGACAATGTCTTTGAAATTTCGTCGCAGCGGTATCCCCCATTCGGGTGAATTTGCACAGACTGGTGCAAGCTAACAACACTTTTTCCGTTTTCATTGCGACGTCCATGGCCCAGCGCGAATCCATCGCACCGCATAATTGGGCCGTATTCACCCACTTACGAGGTTTCCATGCGTGGCATGTTCGGCTTAGTCGGTTTGTTGCTGGTGGTCGCCATCGTCGGCCTGTTGGCCAAGAAAAATCTGGGCGCATTGACTGCAGCTCCCGCACCAGCGGCGACTGCTGCGGGCGTGGCGCTGCCAACGACAACGCCCGGCGCAACGGTCAAGGAACAAAGCCAGCAAATTCAGCAGCAATACAAGCAGCAGGTAGAAACCGCCGTGCAACAGCCGCGCGCGATGACGGACGAAACCAAATAACGGCCGGGTCAGACCGTTCGTGTTGTCCATCCTCGCGGCCAAGCTGCTTTCATTGATCACCCAGCCGCTGGCCTGGGTCGCTTTGTTGCTGCTCGTCGCCGTGCTGCTGTGGCAGCGCCAAAAGGTCGCGCGCAGGCTTGTGGTTGCCGCGCTGTGCTTGCTGGTGCTGATCGGCTGGCAGCCCCTGCCAGACATGCTGGTGCGCCATCTGGAGAGCCAGTACGCTGAAATCCCGCCCGGCGCGGATATGCAGCGGTTTGCGGGCGTCATCGTATTGGGCGGCGCGCTGGAGCCCGCGTTTCAAACGACTCCACACAGCCAGCCGGTACTCAACGACGCCGCAGAACGCATGACGGCGGTGTTGCCGCTTCTGTTGCGCAACCCGGAGCTCACCATCGTGTTCACTGGCGGCGAGGGCCGGCTGATGGAAGAGGGTGCAACCGAAGCGCAACGGGCTCAGATGTTCTTTGACAGCCAGGGCATTGTGGCGGGCAAAGTGCTTTACGAATCCGCCTCGCGCAATACCTACGAAAACGCCGTGCTCACCGCGCAGATGCCGGGCATGGACATCACCAAACCTTGGCTGCTATTGACTTCTGCGTGGCATATGCCGCGCTCGATGGCGACCTTTGTAAAAGCGGGCTGGAATGTGACGGCCTATCCGGTGGACTTCCGCACTGGCGATCCAACACCATGGACCGAATATTCATTGGTACGCAGCGCGCAACGCTGGCAACTGGCACTGCACGAGCTATTGGGTTTGCTGATGTACCGGCTGGCGGGCCGGGCCTAGGGCCTGTTCAAACTGATCAATCAAGCGTACGACGCGCGACGACCTTGTCGATGCGGCGCCCCTCCAGCGCGCTCACTTCAAACCTCCAGCTCTCCAGCGTGATGTGCTCACCCACAGCGGGCAGGCGCCCGATCACGGACAGGATCAAACCCGCGACGGTGTTGTAGCGACCGCGCTCTTCCTGCGGCAACGCATCAATTTCCAGCCGGGCCTTCAGTTCGCCCACCGGCATCAGGCCGTCCAGCTCCCAGGAGCCGTCCGCGGTCTGCGTAGCCCAGGCCTGTGCCTGTTGGCTGGGTTTGAGCTCGCCGGTAATGGCTTCCAGCAAATCGTTGGGGGTCATCAGCCCTTGCACCACGCCGTATTCATCCACTACAAACACCATGCGTGCGGACTTGGTACGGAACTGTTCGATCAGCTCCATGCCACTCAATGTTTCGGGCACATAGACCGCCGGGTCGACCAGCGCGCCGATGGCAAACGGGTAGCGCGTACCGCGCTCCAGAAGGCGCGCGACACTGATGGTTCCGACCACTTCGTCGAGTGAGCCGCGACACACCGGGTACCAGGAGTGCACCTTCTTGTCGTTGGTTGCACCGGCCTGCTCCAGGCATTGCGCCACCGTCAGCGAGGCGTCCAGCCATTGGATGTCGACGCGCGGCAACATCATCGAGGTCAGATGGCGTTCGTCCAAATGGAATACGTTGCGCACCATCTGGTGCTCGTGCTCTTCGATGATGCCGGCGTCCACACCCTCTTCCAGGCTGGCGTCAATCTCTGCTTCGGTTACACCACGCGTATCGGTAGTGTCAATTTGCAGAAGCTTCAGGATGGTGTGTGTGCAGAACGACAGCAGTTGCACAAAGGGCCGCGCAATGCGCGCTACCCAGGTCATGGGCCGCGACATCCAGCGCGCGACGGTCTCCGGATACAGCTGGCCAATGCGCTTGGGCACCAGCTCGCCAAACAGAATGGTGATGAAGGTGATCGTGGTAATCACGATGGCGGTTGCCGAGATTTCGGACGCGCGGTGCGAAATGCCGAAGGTCAGCTCCAGCCACTTGGAAACGTTGTCACTGAACGCCGCCTCGCCCACCACGGCGTTGAGCATGCCGATGCCGGTGATGCCCACCTGCACGACCGACAGAAATTGTGTGGGGTTGTCCAGCAGTTTCAGGGCTGCCGCTGCGCCGCCGTCACCGGATTCGGCCAGATTCTGCAGGCGCACCTTGCGGCTGGCGGTGAGCGCAAGCTCCGACATGGCAAACGCTCCGTTGAGCAGCGTCAACACGATGATCAGAAAAAAATCCATGAAACCCGAGCGAGAATGAACACCATGGCAATGTACCTTATCGGCGATGTGCAGGGCTGCGATGACGCACTGCAACGCCTCCTTGAAAAAATCGCGTTCTGCCCCAGCCGCGACACGCTGTTCCTGCTGGGCGATCTGGTCAACCGCGGGCCGTCGTCAGCAGCGGTTTTGCGCAGACTGATGGGCTATGGTGGAGCAGCGCGCTGCCTGCTGGGCAACCACGACTTGCATCTGTTGGCGGTCAGCCATGGCGCGCGCAACGTTCACCCCAAGGACACCATCAACGACATCCTGAACGCACCCGACCGCGATGCAATGCTGGACTGGTTGCGGCACCAAAACATGGCAATTCTGGAGCAAGTCAGCGGAAAACCGCTCTTGATGGTGCATGCGGGCGTGTTACCGCAATGGGCGGCGCCGCAGGCGTTGTCGTTAGCGCAAGAGGTGGAAGCGGTGTTGCGCAGTGACCAGGCCCACGCGTTTTTCCATGCGATGTACGGCAACCAGCCGGATCGGTGGAGCGATGATTTGCAAGGCACGGAGCGACTGCGAGTGATCGTCAATGCGCTGACGCGGCTGCGTTTTTGCAGCGCTGAGGGCGTGATGGAATTCAAGTCCACCGAAGACGCAGGCCATGCTCCGGAGGGCTATATGCCGTGGTTTGAAGTGCCAGGGCGCAAAACCTCTGGCATGGCGGTGGCGTTTGGCCATTGGTCCACACTGGGCTGGCTGAACCGGCCCGACGTGCTGTCGCTGGACACCGGTTGCGTTTGGGGCGGTTGCCTGAGTGCCTTGCGGCTGGATGCACTGCCCGCCCCGCAGGGCTGGCGCAGTGAGCTGATTCAGGAGCGATGCGCCCAAGCGCAGAGGCCTGGTATCTGAAACAGCAGGGAACCAATACCTCCGTTCGGGCTGAGCTTGTCGAAGCCCTTACGGCCCTTCGACAAGCTCAGGGCGAACGGACCGATCAGTCTGCCTTGAACA
>JAYWAV010000290.1:0-3937 GCA_043782015.1 Rhodoferax sp.
CTGTTCACCGGCTCCGGCACCACCGGCCGCGCCGTGATGGCCGCGGCTTCTGCCAACCTGTGCCCTGTGACACTGGAGCTGGGTGGCAAAGCGCCGGCGCTGGTCTGCGATGACTTCCCGCTGCAAAAAGCGACAGAGCGCATCACCTTCTTCAAGTACTTCAACGCCGGGCAAATCTGCACCACCGCCGACCACGTGTTTGTGCCCACCGCCAAGGTGGACGCATTCGTTGCGGCAGCCAAGACATTGGTGTCGACCCGCTACCCGAGTCTGGACAGCCCGGACTTCACCTCGGTCATTGACGACCGCGCTTTCAACCGCATTACCCACGCGATGGAAGAAGCCCAGTCTCGCGGCGCCACGCTGGTGCAACTGATCCCGGGCAAGCCGTGGGACGCAGTCACCCGCAAGATCGCACCGCACATTGTGCTGAACGCACCGGCTGATTGCGAACTGCGCACACGCGAAATCTTTGGCCCAGTGCTGCCAGTGATTCCGTACAACGCAGTTGACGAAGTCGTGAACACGATCAACGCAGGCCCGCGCCCGCTGGCCTTTTACCCATTCAGCAATGACAAGGGCCTGATCCACACGCTGCTGCAACGCGTGATGTCCGGTGGCGTCACCGTCAACGACATCGTGCTACACACCGGCCAACACGACATGCCATTCGGCGGCGTGGGCGAGAGCGGCATGGGCCATTACCACGGCTTTGAAGGCTTCGTCACCTTCTCAAAGATGCGCCCGGTGATGTACCAGGCACCGTTCAGCGCGATCAAGTTCCTGTGGCCGCCGTATGGCAAGTTCGCCACCAAGTATCTCGATTTTTTGACAAAGTAAATGACTTGCGGGACAGATCTTCAGCTCTGTCCCCAACTGACTAGCGAAGGTATCCCATGAATTTGCAAGAATTTGACTACGTCGTAGTCGGCGGTGGTTCGGCTGGCTGCGTGATGGCCAGCCGCCTGAGCGAAGACCCGAATGTATCGGTCGCACTGCTCGAAGCCGGCCCCACCGACAACTCGGTGCTGATCCACTGCCCACTGGGCCTGGCCCTAATGGCGCAAACCGGCCAAGCCAACTGGAGCTACGAAACGGTGCCGCAACCAGGCTTTAACGGCCGCAAGGGTTACCAGCCGCGCGGCAAGGTCATGGGCGGCAGCAGCTCCATTAACGCGATGGTCTATACCCGCGGCAACAAAAACGACTACGACGGCTGGGCCGCTCAGGGCAATCCCGGGTGGAGCTACAAAGATGTGCTTCCGCTGTTCAAGAAGGCCGAGAACAACGAATGCTTTGGTGCGACCGAATACCGCGGCACCGGCGGCCCGCTGAACGTGGCTTACCTGCGCAGCCCAAGCCCCGTGAACGATGCCTTCATCGCCGCCTGCAATGACAAAGGCATCCCCACCAACCCAGACTACAACAGCGCCCAGCAGTACGGCGTCTCCAGGGGCCAGACCACACAAATCAACGGCGAGCGCTGCAGCGCCGCCAAGGCCTACATCACGCCCCACCTGGGCCGCCCCAATCTCACTGTCATCACCGACGCCCACGCCAGCCGCGTGCTGCTGGAAGGCAAGCGCGCCACTGCGGTGGAATACCTCAAGGACAAACAGACTCAACAGGTGCGTGCCAAGCGCGAAGTGATTCTGTCCGGCGGCTCCTTTGGTTCTCCCCAATTGCTGATGCTCTCCGGCATTGGACCCAAGGAAGAGCTGCAAAGGCATGGCATCGCGGTGCAGCATGAGCTGCCCGGCGTGGGCCAAAACCTGCAAGACCACCTCACCACCTGCCTGATCTACCGTACCTCGCGTGTGGACGCCTCGTTTGGCCTTTCACTGCGCGGTGGCTGGGCCATGATCAAGTCCATTTTCGAGTGGCGCAACAAGCGCACCGGCATGCTGACCTCTTGCATCTCGGAAACCCAGGGCTTCATCTCGACCGAAGACAACACCGACCACCCCGACATCCAGCTCGCCATGTGCGTCGGCATCATCGATGACCATGCGCGCAAGCAACACCTGGGTCACGGCTTTACCCTGCACGTCACACTGATGCGCCCCAAGAGCCGCGGCTCGGTAAAGCTCGCAAGCGCCAAACCCACCGATGCGCCATTGATCGACCCCGCCTTCCTGAAAGATCCGGACGACCTGTCCCGCCTCATCAAGGGCACGCAAAAGGGCCTGGACATCATGGAAGCATCTGCCCTGACGCCGTTTCGAGGAAAGATGCTTTATCCAGTGGACCGCAATGAACCCGCGCAGATCGAGCGATTCTTGCGTGACCATTCCGACACCGAGTACCACCCGGTCGGCACCTGCAAGATGGGCCCTGCTTCGGATGCGATGGCGGTCGTTGATGCATCGCTGAAGGTACACGGTCTGCACGGCCTGCGCGTAGTCGATGCGTCCGTTATGCCCAACCTGGTCACCGGCAACACCAATGCGCCGACCATCATGATTGCCGAGAAAGCCGCCGAGCTAGTGCGCGCCGGCAACTAGGCGCAGCGACGGCTAGTCCAGACCACGCGGCCCTGCGTAGATCAGGTCGCGGGCCTGCTTTGCCGGCAAAAATGCGCGGTGGATCCTGTACTGCGTACCGTCCTGCGCCATGGCCGTCAGCAACTGCCCCCAGTTGCGGGCCTGCGTCGGCGTAAAGGTCTGGCGGGACAGCATCAAGGTGCCGACCGACTCCTCTTCTTTCGGTGCCCAATCCTGCAACAGCACCTCCTTTTCAAGCCATGCGGCATCGGCGTACAAAGGAAAAACAACCGGAAGACTCAGTATGGAATCGACAATGCCCTTCTCCAGAAAGCGCATCTGTTCAGCCGCATCGACTGCCTCCACCAGACGGCCCTTCTCGCGCAACTGCCGCATCCAGTCTAAATAGGTTTTCTCATATTGGCCGCTGCGCACGACCCCCAGCCGCCCGGGCCCGGCAAGGAAGTCGGCCAGACTCTGCGGCGCTGGTACACCTGACTTTCTCAACAGCACCAGGTTGCGTGACTTCAGGTACGGCAACATGTAACTGTAGGTCTTGCGTTCGGGCGTCGGGAAGGCCCCGGTGAGTACATCAAGATGCCCAGCACGCATTTCGTTCCACATCCGGGCGCGAGGCATGACCGAGGTTTCGATGCTGCAGCCAGTCCGCTCGGCCAGGGTTTCCAGCAACTTTGGATCAATGCCATCCTGCGTCCCACTGCGGTAGAGCACGCCATATTCGAACAACGCTGCCCGAATGGGACGGGAACAATAGTCCTCTGGCCGGCCCTGGGCCACACTGGCTGTGGCGATGCACGCACCCAGAACCAGCATCAGCAGCGGTGGGCGAAGGCGTGTTGTTGGCATGCCGACGTTATAAGCAATCCATTCCAGTCTGACAAGGCGGGCTTGCCCTGCAGACTTGCCCGGACCACGCTAGCATGCACGATCTTCACTTCCAATTGACATACCCGCCATGAAACTCTATTACTCCTCCGGTGCCTGCTCGCTCTCGCCCCATATCGCCCTGCACGAAGCCGGCCTGTCGTTCGAAGCCATACTGGCACCCACCAAAACCCACAAGCTGCTGGACGGCACCGACTACTACACCATCAACCCGTTGGGCTACGTGCCTTTCCTGACGCTGGATGATGGCAAAAGCCTGCACGAAGGCCCGGCCATCGTGCAGTACATCGCCGACCTGGTGCCCGACAAGAAACTGGCGCCGCCCAACGGCACCTATGAGCGCTACAAGCTGCAGGAATGGCTGACCCTGATCGGAACAGAAATCCACAAGACGTTCTCGCCGCTGTTCTCACCCGACACACCAGCCGAAACCAAGGCATCCGCAATTGAAAAACTGCAGTCGCGCCTGAAATGGGTGGACGGCGAACTCGCGGGCAAGCAGTACCTGATGGGCGACCAATTTACGGTGGCCGACGGTTACCTGTTCA
>JAYWAV010000291.1:0-10877 GCA_043782015.1 Rhodoferax sp.
CAGCGGACCGTATGGATGCAATGGCACGCTACCGGCTGGTGCGCGCCGAGTCACTTTTGCGGGCGGCGCCTCTGTCGGCAGAAGACCAGTGTGTGCAAGCGATGCCGGATGCCAGTCCGACCAAATGGCATCTGGCGCATACGAGTTGGTTTTTTGAAGTCGTCGTGTTGCAGGCTTTTGCCAGCAACTACCACGTCTTTCATCCCGCCTTCGCCTACCTTTTCAATTCCTACTACGAGTCACTCGGGCCCCGTCAACCGCGCCCCCAGCGCGGCTTGCTAACGCGACCTTCGCAGGCAGACGTGCTGGCCTACCGGGCGCATGTGGACGCAGCGATGCTGGCATTCATCCAAGAAACTACCCCCGACGTTTGGACCAACGCCGCGCCGCTGATCGCTTTGGGCTGTCACCATGAAGAGCAGCACCAGGAACTGCTGCAGACAGACGCGTTGCACTTGCTGTCCTGCAATCCGCTGCTACCGGCGTACCACCCTGAAGTGGCTGAGCGCGCCAACAGTTGCGCAGCATCACCGTTGCGCTGGCTGTGTTTGCCGGGGGGCGTAGTGTCTATCGGGCACACAGGGCCAGATTTTTGTTTCGACAACGAAACGCCGCGGCATAACCGATTGGTAGATGCGTTTGAAATAGCGAATCGCCTGGTCACTTGCGGCGAATATGCTGACTTCATCGCCGACGGCGGCTACACCACGGCGTCGCTGTGGCTGTCCGAAGGCTGGGCGCAGGTGCAATCGCAAGCTTGGTTCGCACCCGCCTACTGGCTGGCACCCGATGATCTGCGGGCACGGTCCGCGCAGTGGCAACGCTTTGGCCCGCATGGGGTCCAGGCACTGGACCCATCGGCACCGGTGGCACACATCAGTTTCTTTGAAGCTGTAGCCTATGCCCAGTGGGCGGGTGCGAGGCTGCCTACCGAGTTTGAATGGGAGGCCGCATTTGGCATGCCTGGCATGGAGCAGATGCTGGGGTATGCATGGCAATGGACCCGCTCTTCGTACGACCCATATCCCCGGTTTCAACCCCTCAGCGGAGCAGTGGGTGAGTACAACGGCAAGTTCATGGCGGGGCAAATGGTGCTGCGCGGCGGAAGTACCGCAACCCCGACCGGGCATAGCCGCAGCACCTACCGGAACTTCTTTCCACCGGCAGCGCGCTGGCAGTTTTCTGGCCTGCGCCTGGCCCAGGACCTGTGATGCAAGCGACCCAACACAGCAGCTTCGCCGGCGACCTGCTACGGGCACTGGCGCAACCGCGCAAATCGATTTCTCCCAAGTATTTTTACGATACAGCGGGCTCGCAACTGTTCGACCAGATTTGCGAACTGCCCGAGTATTACCCCACGCGCACCGAAGTTGCGCTCTTGCGCCAAGTGGCGCCAGAGATCGCCATTCTGGCGGGTCCCCATGCCGAGCTGATTGAGTTTGGCGCAGGCTCGCTGACCAAGGTGCGGCTGCTGTTGCAAGCCATGCAGGCGCCGCGGCGCTACTTGCCTGTGGATATTTCAGGCGACCATCTGCAGGCCAGCGCACAGCGGCTGGGCGAAGACTTTCCCGGTCTGGAGATTGCCCCCATCGTGGCGGACTACACCCAGTCGCTGAACCTGCCCGCCGTCGCTGACGCCTATGGGCACCGCATTGGCTTTTTCCCGGGCTCCACGATCGGCAACTTCACGCCGCAGGAGGCGCAGGACTTTTTAAGCGGTAGCGCCACGCTGCTGCGCGGTGGGGCGCTGCTGCTCGGCGCCGATCTGGTCAAGCATCCTGACACGCTGCATGCGGCTTACAACGACACACAGGGCGTCACCGCCGCGTTCAACCTGAATCTGCTGGTACGCGCCAACCGGGAACTGGGCACCGATTTTGTGGTCTCGCAGTTCACCCACAGTGCCTTCTACAACGCGCCGTTGCAGCGCATTGAGATGCATCTGGTGAGCAAATGCCGTCAGGAGGTGCGACTGGGAGAGACCTGCTTCCGTTTTGAAGAAGGCGAAACCTTGCACACCGAGAACTCCTACAAATTTACCGTTGACGGCGTACGCGCGCTCGCGCAGCAGGCGGGCTTTACGCCCGGCACCGTCTGGACCGATCCGCACAAGCTGTTCAGCCTGCATTGGCTGATTGCACCCACTTAACCACACAAGGAGAACACTATGAAAGCCGTCTGGAACAACACCGTGATTGCACAGAGCGATGACACTGTCGTCGTCGAGGGCAACCATTACTTTCCCGCGTCTTCGCTGAACCGCGAATACACCGCGTTCAGCAACCACAAAACCAGTTGCGCCTGGAAAGGCCAGGCTAGCTATTACTCGCTGATCGTCAACGGCGAAATGAATCCGGACGCGGTCTGGTATTACCCGGACCCCAAGCCCGAGGCCCAGGCCGTCAAAGACCGGGTGGCCTTCTGGAAAGGCGTTACCGTCAGCTGATGTCTGCGGAGTTGCTACACATTTAGTAGCTGCTTACGCAATATCCACGGCGCTTTCTGGCACTTTTGGCAATGAACGGATGTTGCGCAAGCCCGACCAACGCCAGGCCCACAGCGACAGCAGCAGGGTGCCCATGCCGCCCACACCCATGGCGTAGCGCAACCCCAGGTGCTCACCGAGATAGCCGCCCAACAACGCGCCGGGGCCAGCGGGTATCAGGATCAGCCAGCGCATGGTGCTGGTCATGCGCCCCAGCAGCGGCTCGGGCGTGACCGCCTGGCGCAGCGCCAGGAAGTTGATGAACAACAGCACCGCACCCAAGCCGAAGCACACCAGCATCAGCACAAACGATGCGATGCCCCAGGGGCCCACCGGCATCAACGCGAGTTGCAGCCAACCGAGACTGGTGACGGAAAAACCCAAAATCAGACAGGGGCCCGGGCCGATGCGGCGGGAGATGCGATTGCCGAAGATGCTGGCCATCACCGTGCCCGCACCCAGGCCGACGTAGCACAGACCCACCTGGTTTTCGTTCAGTCCCAGCTCACGCGTGGCAAACAGGATCTGTACCACCATGGCGCACTGGTGGCACAACTGCCAAATGCCGACCGACATCGACAGCGCCACCAGCAAGGGCTGGCTGACGACAAATTGAAGGCCTTCCTTCAGGTCCCGCCAGAAATGGGTTTCCTCCTTGCTGACCAGGTTTTCCGTGACCTTCAGACCGCGCAGGATCAGCACGCTGAAAATCAGCAACAGCGCGTCCGCCAGCAGCGCAAACGGGGCACCCAATAGCTTGATCAGTACACCGGCCACGCCGGGGCCAGCGACTTCGGCGCCGGAAGACGCCAACGCGTTCTTGGCATGCGCCTCCACCAGCCGCTCACGCGGCACCACCTGGGTCAACACAATTTGCGAGGCCGTACCGGCCGTCACAAACACGCAGCCAATGGAGAACGCCACCGTGTACATGAAAGGCATGCTCAGCAAATCGAAATACCAGGCCACGGGTACGCTGGCCAGCACCACGGCGATCATGCCTTCGCCAATCACATAGACCGGCAGCTTGCGCACGCGGTCCAGCCAGACGCCAGCGGGCAGGGACAGCAACACGAAGGGCAGCAGCTCCATCGCGGTCAGCACGCCCATTTGCGACGGCGTGGCTTTGAGCAACACGGCGGCGGTCAGCGGCAGGGCCAGCATGGTAATTTGCCCGCCGAACGAGCTGATCAAAATGGACAGCCACAAGCGCCGGTACGTGGCGTCACGCAACAGGTCATCGAAGGGGAGCGCAGGCCACTTCGCCCGCAGACGGGACAAAAGCTTTCGCCCTGCGCTTGTGGCTGTGGGCGTCATGGATGAAATTGGGGGTAACAGGGGCTTTGCGATGGCAAATCCCTGATAGTTCATTTTAGCCAAGTGTGACAATGGCGAAATGAGCACTGCACGCATTCCTCCCATCCAGTGTCTGCTGACCTTTGAAGCACTCGCGCGGCTGCGCTCGGTCACGTTGGCGGCAGAAGAGTTGTTTGTGACGCCAAGCGCCGTCAGCCACCGCGTGCGCCAGCTGGAGCAGATCATTGGCACCAAACTGTTTGGCCGCGCCGATTTTTCGCTGACGACCGAAGGCAGCGAGTACCTGGCGCATGTGCGCGAAGGGCTGACCACGCTGCAAAAGTTTCCATCGTCTTCCGCTGCACCGGGCAAACGCAAACTGCGCGTCGCTGTCACACCCACGTTTGCACGCTCGCTGCTAATCCCGCGCTTGCGCCAGTTCACCGAGGCGTACCCCGAGATTGATCTGACGCTGGGCGTGTCCATCCCTTTGCTGGACGTGGTGGCAGAAGACGCGGACCTGACAGTGCGCTTTGGCCCAGGCCGCTACGCCGACCTGGAATATGTCTGCCTTACCAAGGACGAGGTGACGCCGCTGGCGTCGCCCGCATTTGTACGCGACCACGGGCCGTTTGAACTGGCGGCGGACTTGCAGAACATATCCCTGCTGCGCAGTCCATTGGAGCCCTGGCGCACCTGGTTTTCCGCGACGGGTCTGGATTGGCCAGAGCCGGTGGAAGGCTCACAGTTCAACGACATTGGCCTGATGTGCGACGCGGCGGCTGCTGGCATGGGCGTGGCGCTGGTGCGCCTGAAGCTGGGCGCACCCTGGCTGGAAAACGGCTCGCTGGTGCGGCTGGGCACCAACGAAGTCTTTCTGCGCAAGATTCCCAGCCCGCACGCGCACTACCTTTGCTGGCGCACCGGTGCGATGGACCGCTGGGAGGTCAGCGCGTTCGCGGAATGGCTGAAACGGACGCTGGCATGAACCGCCTTGCAGCGGCTGTCTTTTCACAGTGCGGTGCAAGATATTTCATGCCATGCGGGCAGCTTCTGACCTACAGTGCAAGAATCTGTTAGATCTTCGCCATGAACGCCCCTGCCTCACCACCCAGCATCGATTTGCTACAAAAAACAGAGCTGCTTGCGCGAGTAGTACGGGCGCTGCAGGCCGATTTGCCTTCGCATGCGCTGCTGTACCGGCATGAGGACACGACGCCCTACGAATGCGACGGCTTGACTGCCTATCGTGAGCGCCCGTTGCTGGTGGCGTTGCCGGAAACCGAGGCACATGTCGCCGCCGTGCTCAAGACTTGCCATGCACTGAATGTGCCCGTTGTGGCACGCGGCGCGGGTACCGGCCTGTCGGGCGGCGCAATGCCACATGCGATGGGCGTCACGCTGTCGCTGGCCAAGTTCAACAAGATCGTGTCCATGGACAAACGCAGCCGCACTGCCGTTGTGCAATGCGGCGTGCGCAACCTGGCCATCAGCGAAGCGGCGGTGCCGCTGGGTCTGTACTACGCACCCGACCCCAGCAGCCAGATCGCCTGCACGATTGGCGGCAACGTGGCCGAGAACTCAGGCGGAGTGCATTGCCTCAAATACGGCTTGACGCTGCACAACGTACAAAAGGTGCGGGGCTACACCATCGAAGGTGAACCGGTGGAGTTCGGCTCTGACGCGCTGGACACGCTGGGCTACGATTTGCTCAGTGTGCTAATCGGCAGCGAAGGCATGTTGGCGGTGGTGACCGAGGTCACCGTCAAGCTGCTGCCCAAACCGATCCTCGCGCGCTGCATCATGGCCAGCTTCGACGACCTGCGCAAAGCCGGTGACGCGGTAGCCGCCGTGATTGCGGCAGGCATCATCCCCGCCGGGCTGGAGATGATGGACAAGCCAATGACAGCTGCGGTCGAAGACTTTGTGCATGCCGGCTACGACCTCAACGCGGCAGCGATTTTGCTGTGCGAAAGCGATGGCACGCCGGAAGAAGTGGAAGAAGAAATCGGTCGCATGAGCGCGGTGTTGTCTGCCTATGGCGCAACACAAATAGCGGTCAGCAACAGCGAGGCGGAACGCCTCAAATTCTGGAGCGGCCGAAAAAATGCATTTCCGGCCTCCGGGCGCATCAGCCCGGACTACATGTGCATGGACTCCACCATTCCGCGCAAGCGCCTGGCGGACATCCTGCTGGCGATTGCAGAGATGGAGAAAAAATACCAGCTGCGCTGCGCCAACGTCTTTCACGCGGGCGACGGCAACCTCCATCCGCTGATACTGTTCGATGCGAATGACCCCGACCAGCTACGTCGCTGTGAATTGTTTGGCGCCGATATTCTGGAAACCAGTGTGGCGATGGGCGGCACGGTCACCGGAGAGCACGGTGTGGGTGTGGAAAAGCTCAACAGCATGTGCGTGCAGTTTTCCGCAGCAGAAAACGCGCAGATGTTTGCGCTGAAAGCGGCCTTTGATCCCAAAGGATTGCTCAACCCCGGCAAGGTGATCCCGACGCTTCAGCGCTGTGCGGAATACGGAAAAATGCTGGTGCGCGGCGGGCAGATCAAACATCCGGATCTGCCGCGGTTTTAGGCGGGGCTGGGCCGGTGTTGTGGCAGGTGTGTTAGCTCAGAGGCTCTGCAAGGCGAATTGCACTTGGCTGACTGACGGAAGCCGACGCTGACCGTACAGTGTGTTGCCCGAAAGCACGGCCGTCGCATATTGGGTGGTCGAATCATTTCGGAAGCCGAAGGCCGATTGATTGAAATTCACATGCAGGCCGCGGGCCGCAACCCGCACATAGGAAGAAATTTGAATGCCATTCGTATAGTCACCATCATCGTCAACAGCCATCAGAAATGCCATCAAATTTTCCACCGCAGTGTCGCTGTAAAGTGACGCGTTCGAATAGTGATTGGCGTCGTACAGCGATGAAAAAGGCCGCGGCAATTCTCCCGGCATAGTGAATAGCAAAATGCCTCCCAACACAAATGCAACACTGTCATTGCCGGTGTATCCCGCATACCCCCCGGCGGCCGTAGTTAGGTGAGTTTCTGAGCCCGTCGCGCTGTTGAGATACTCCAAGCCAGAAATGGTCGGATGGGTCAAATACTCGTAGGTTTGCCGGATCGGGAAGGGGTCCGGTGTGGCGGCGACCTCTACGTATACATCACCACCTCCGCAAGCAGTCAGGGACAAACACGCCAGCATCAACGCAGAAAAAAGTGCTTTCATATTTCTATGGGTTCCGTTTTGCAATTTCGTTACCCACACAGGCATCGCCGACAGCGCCTGCGATAGTTGCCAAAGTGACAGTTACGGCTGCGACGGCGATCAATGGATGCGCGCGGTGTGCAGAGCACGGGATATTCATAGAGCCTCTTTCAGGTGAAGCCCATCAGTTATGGGCCTACATCCTCAACGGTTGAACCATGAAGAGGGATGTGTCTATGACGCTGAATTTGTAAAGGGAAGTAAGCGCGCCGGTGTGAGACAAGCTTTCCGAGCGTGTCACTCAACCGCCGCTTTACTTAAAATTCGTGACACCCTCATATCCGGATATTCCCCATTTGGAGGATATTGAGAAATACCCGCTCCCGCTGCTTTGCAGCCTCAGACTTCCCCGCTCTCCACCCGGTTGCGCCCCGTCTGCTTGGCGCGGTACAGCGCGGTATCGGCACGGGCGATGGTTTCGGTCAGCACCTCGCCGGGGCGGAACATCGCGACGCCAAAGCTGGCAGACATCTTTCCGACTTTTTCATAGACGCGCGTGTGGATGGCCGCGCGCAACTTCTCGGCCAACACCATGGCGCCTTCCAGCGCCGTTTCGCGGCAAATAATCAGAAACTCCTCGCCACCCCAACGGCCTACCACGTCCACCTCCCGGATCACGTCCTGCAGTGTGCGGGCAATGCCCACCAGAACTTCATCGCCGGTCTGGTGACCGTAGGTGTCATTGACAGCTTTGAACTGGTCAATGTCCAATAACAGCAAACAGAAATTCGTGCCGTAGCGCATGTTGCGTGAATGCTCTTCTTCCAGTGTGTGGTCCAGGCGCAGGCGGTTGAACAGGCCAGTCAGCTGGTCTGTGACCGCGAGGCGCTCCAGTTGCAGGTTTTGCTCTACCAGTCGGGCCTGCGTTTCACGCAGCTCTTGCAACGCCTGGTCGGCGCGCTTTTGCGCCTCTTCGGCCGCGCTATAGGCAGCCGCGTTGTCGAGTGCAATCGCACCGTATGCACACAGTGCGCGGAAAATGGATTGTTCGCGCTCGCCGTAGGCCTTCAAACGGGGTGACTGGATGGACATCACACCCAACAGACGCTCCCCTACAACCAGAGGGAAGTACAACATGCTGAAGGTGTGCAAGGTACCCGGGATCAGGTTGGGGCTGACCTGGCCGGGCTCCAGATTCTGGACGACCTCTTCACGCCTGCGGGCCGAGCGTGCGGATTTGGAGGTCGGGTTGGCCAGCGCTACGGGGCGCGCGGGCATGGGCGCGCCCTGCTCCATGGCAAACGCCGGCACCAGAAATTTATGTTCTTCGTCGATCAGGTAGATCGCAAACACCGTGGCATCCAGCAAATCATTGACGTGGCGGTGCAATGCCTCAAAAACGGCTTTGGAGTTGAGACTGGCTGTAATTTCCCGGCCAATCGTACCGAGTGTTTCCAGCGTGGATGCGGTTTCGCGCAGGGTTACTGCCATTTCCCGGTGCCTGTCCGTTTCGGCCTTGGCACGTGCCACTTCCTGGCGAATCTGGATCGCTAGCGCCCGGCGCTGCGCCTCTTCGCTGCGGCTACGGTTGCGGGCCTCTACGGCGATCAGGCCGTTCTCGTAGGCAGTACGGTAATCCCCGATGGCAGCATAGGCGACGGCAACCTGCCGCAGCAGATCGGGCGAGAGGGCGTAGCCAGTGACGCGCGATGCAATGTCCAGCGCCTGGTGCAGGTAATGCAACGCCGCCGAGGGTGCGGTCATGCCGGCGGGTGCGGGTAGGTTGCCATCTATATGGATCTGTGCCAACACGCCCAGGATTTGAATTTGTCCATCGGCGTTACCGTGTTCAGTGGCCAGTGCCAGCGCTAAATTGGCTTTGGCATGGGCTTCTTCCAGCCGGCCCAGGTGGTAAAGCGCACTGGCCTGGCCACGCCATGCTTTGGTGATGAGGTCAGGCTCATTACGCGCGCGTACGCGCTTTTCAAACTGGACGAACCATTCGAGTCCGGCGGCATAGTCGCCCACGTCCAGCTCGACCTGGCCCAGATGGCCCAGCACCTGCTCGTAATTCCGGGAACCCGCCAGCGCATCCATCTCGCTGAGTGCTTCCTGCAGGTGCTCACGGGCTTCGTCGTAGCGCCCCAGCATGCGCAGCACATCGCCGGTTTGCAGCAGGCACACGCCGATGCTGGCGGGCCATCCCGTCGTGCGCGCGAGCGCGAGCGCGAGGTCGCTCCACTCCAGCGCTGCGTCCAGATCGCCCAGCATGGCAAAACTCTCTGCCGCGTTGTTGGCCGACACCAGCGCCTGGCGCGTAAAGCCGAACTCCAGGGCAAACTGGTAAGCGGCCAGGTCATGGCGCACCGAGGAGCCAGGATCATTGGTCAGGCCAGCCACATTGGCTTTGACAGTGGATATCCAGTAATCCAAAAACGGCGTACGCGGCCGGTTGCCCGGAAATTGCTGGGCCAGCATCTGGCCTGTCGCGACCGGATCGCGGAAAGAGGAGTACACGAGGCGGCGCGCCATGGCCATTTGCTGGCGCAGGGTATCCCCGGCCTCTTCGTACAGTGCCGCCGCCTGGGCCAGCGCCTCATCGGTTTTTTCGCCACCGGCCCGGTCAATGGAAATCGACGCTTTGGTCCACATGACGTCGCCCATGCCCAAACGATCACCCAACTGCTCAAATGCCGCAGCAGCGGTCTGCGCCAATTGCAGTGCGGAATCCAGGTCCGCGAATACCAGGCGCTCTTCGGCACGCGTCAACGCGATGCGTGCCCGGATATGGTGCCGCTCTTCGTCAGGAATTTGCGCGCTGCCCAACAGCGCCTGCGCTTCTTCTAGCAGCTTCGATGCCCGCTTGCAATCCCTTTGCCGCAAGTGCCAGGCCAGTTCAACCAGCACCGGAAGGCGTGCAACGCCCTCCAGACCGTCAAGCAGGACGTCCAGCTGATCGACGTCAGTATTGAGGACAAAGAGTTGCAAGTTGCGCACGGCGGCCTGGTGTTTTAGATCGCCTGCGTACGTTCGTTCAACCAGCGCAAGGCGTCGCCACTGACCAGCGGGGCAAGCCGTTGGTGGACCGTGGCGTGGTACTGGTTCAGCCACTGCACTTCGTCAGCACGCAGCAGGCCGTGTTCGATGCAGCGGGTGTCGATGGGGCACAACGTGAGCGTTTCGAATTCGAGGAAATCACCGAACTGCTCGTTCATCGCAGCGGGCACGTTCAACACCAGGTTTTCAATGCGCACGCCCCATTTGCCAGCCCGGTACAGGCCCGGCTCGATCGATGTGATCATGCCGGGTTGCATCGCCATGCTGGCATCGGGAATGGCTTTGGAAATGCTCTGCGGTCCTTCGTGCACATTCAGGAAGTAGCCGACGCCGTGGCCGGTACCGTGGCCGTAGTCCATGCCCTGCTCCCACAGCGGAGCACGGGCCAGCGCATCCAGCATGGGCGACAACGTGCCCAGCGGGAAACGCGCGCGGGACAGCGCCAGCGTGCCCTTGAGCACCAGCGTGTAGTCGCGCTTTTGCGCGGCAGTCGGCGTGCCAATCGGCCAGACCCGGGTGATGTCGGTGGTGCCGCCCAGGTACTGGCCGCCGGAGTCAATCAGCAGCAGGCCGTTGCCTTCGATCACGGCATGGTTCTCGGGAGTGGCGCGGTAATGCGGCATTGCGCCATTGGCGTTGAAGCCCGCAATCGTGTTGAAACTCAAACCGACAAAGCCCGCGCGTTTGGCACGTGCTGCGCTCAGTTTCTCGTCGACTGTCAATTCGGTAATGCGCTCCTTGCCCAGCGCCGCTTCAAACCATGCGTAGAACTCGCACATCGCCGCGCCGTCTTGTGCCATCGCGTCGCGGATATGCGCGGCTTGCG
>JAYWAV010000292.1:0-10873 GCA_043782015.1 Rhodoferax sp.
GAGCCGGGCGACCAGTTGATTCTGGATGTGGAGTTGCTGCGCATGAAAGCCGGCATCTTCAAGTTCAGGGCCCGTGCCTCGGTGGCTGGCGAGCTCGCATTGGAGGCCGAGCTCACCTGCGCGATGCGCGCGATTCCGCAGGGGGCCTGAGATGGCGACCGGGATGTCTCATATTCATGCTACGGCCATCATCGAACCGGGCGCCCAGCTGGACGCTTCGGTCACGGTTGGCCCCTACACCGTCATCGGGTCGCACGTCAAAATTGGCGCTGGCACGACGATTGGCCCACATTGCGTGATTGAGGGCCACACGACGATTGGCAAAGACAACCGCATCTTCCAGTTCAACTCGCTGGGCGCCATTCCGCAAGACAAGAAGTACGCGGGCGAGCCTTGTGAGCTGATCATTGGCGACCGCAACACCATCCGCGAGTTCTGCACCTTCAACATCGGCTCACCCGGTGACATCGCCAAGACGATACTGGGCAATGACAATTGGATCATGGCCTACGTGCATCTGGCGCACGACTGTGTAGTCGGCAACCACACCATTTTTGCCAACAACTCGCAACTGGCCGGCCATGTGCATGTTGACGACTGGGTGATTCTGGGCGGC
Organism: Rhodoferax sp.; assembly: GCA_043782015.1. Classification (GTDB taxonomy): domain Bacteria; phylum Pseudomonadota; class Gammaproteobacteria; order Burkholderiales; family Burkholderiaceae_C; genus Allorhodoferax. The sequence continues at coordinate 617 of JAYWAV010000292.1, forward strand.
TTTACGGTGGCCCACCAGTTTGTGCGCATTGGCGCGCATGCGATGACGGCGATGTGCTCCACGCTTTTTGCCGATGTGCCCCCATTCGTGATGTGCCAGGGGCAACCCGCGGGTGCACGCTCAATGAACTTTGAGGGTCTGCGCCGTCGGGGCTGGACGCCCGAGCGCATCTCCGGCGTCAAGTCCATCCATAAGGCCTTGTACCGCAGTGACCTCACCCTGGAGCAAGCCAAGACCCGTATTGCCGAGCTGCGTACCGAGCAACCCGTCACCGAACCCGACGTGGCGATGATGCTGGCGTTTCTGGAGTCCACCTCGGCGCAGCGCGGTATCGTGCGATGACTCTTAGGCCCACGGTTGCTTTGGTGGCCGGCGAGGCCTCCGGGGATTTATTGGCAAGTTTGATTTTGCAGGGCATGAAAGCCCGCTGGCCCAAACTCAAAGCACATGGCATTGGCGGCCCGCAGATGGCCAAACAGGGATTCACTCCCTGGTGGCCGCACCATCTGCTGTCGGTACACGGCTTCAGCTGGGAGTTGCTGCGCCGCTACCGCGAGATCGTCGGCATCCGCAAGCAGCTCGGTGACCGCCTGCTGAACGAGCTGCCCGATTTGTTCATCGGCGTGGACGCGCCGGATTTCAATTTGCACCTTGAAGCCCGCCTGAAAGCGCAGGGCATCAAGACCATCCACTTTGTCTGTCCCTCGATCTGGGCCTGGCGGCCTGAGCGCATTGAGAATATCCGCAACAGCGTGGACCACGTGCTCTGCATTTTCCCGTTTGAGCCTGCACTGCTGGCGCGCAATGGCATTGCGGCCACCTATGTCGGACATCCGCTGGCGCAGGTGATCCCCATGGCGCCAGATCGCGCCGCCGCACGCTCAGCGCTGGGTTTGCTGCCCGAAGACGACGTAGTCGCCATCCTGCCCGGGAGCCGCCGCTCCGAGATCGGTCACCTGGCTTTAAGGTTCTTTCGGGCTGCAGCGCTTATCAGCCGTGCGCGGCCCGCTACAAAATTCATAGTACCCGCTGTGCCCGGCCTGCAAGCCGAGATTGAGGCCCACGCCCGCGCCAGTGGCATGACCGAGCGTTTGCAGATTCTTACCGGCCAATCGCACACTGCACTCGCGGCCTGTGATGCCACGCTGATCGCCAGCGGCACCGCCACGCTGGAGGCCGCGCTGTTCAAGCGCCCGATGGTTATCGGGTACCACATGAGCTGGCTGTCCTGGCGCCTGATGCGCAACAAGCGCTTGCAGCCTTGGGTGGGCCTGCCCAACATCCTGTGCGAAGCATTCGTCGTGCCCGAGCTGCTACAAGACGCGGCGACTCCCGAAGCGCTGGCAAAAGAAGTTTTGGTCTGGCTCAACGCCAAGCACCAGGAGCCTGCGAAAATCGAAGCTTTGCAGCAACGCTTCGAAGCGCTGCACCAAGAGCTCCAGCGCGACACACCCACCCTTGCCACCGATGCGATCCAAAAAGTTCTTGAAGGCTGAACAAGTCGCTTTCAGCTTCGACATGCCTGGCCTGGTCGCCGGTGTGGACGAGGCCGGGCGTGGCCCGCTGGCTGGGCCAGTGGTGGCGGCGGCGGTGATCCTGGACGACTTGCGCCCGATCAAGGGCCTGAACGATTCCAAAAAACTTACTGCGAAGCAAAGAGAAAAGCTGTTCGACGAGATCCGCGCCAAAGCGCTGTGCTGCTCCATCGCGCAGGCGAGTGTCGAAGAAATCGACGAACTCAACATCCTGCAAGCCACGCTCTTGGCCATGCGCCGCGCTGTCGAAGGCTTGCGCCTGAAGCCTGCCAAAGTACTGGTTGATGGCAACCGCCTGCCCGCGCTGGATGTGCTGGCTGAGGCGATTGTTGGCGGCGACGCGCTGGTGCCATCCATTTCCGCCGCCTCCATCCTCGCCAAAGTCACGCGCGACCGCTGGTGTGCCGAGCTGGATGCGCAATATCCGCAGTACGGCTTTGCCGGCCACAAAGGCTACGGCACGGCAGAACACCTGGCAGCTCTCAAGGCCCATGGCGCCTGCCCGCAACACCGCAAGACCTTTCGCCCGGTCACGGACGTGTTGGGCATGGTGCCCGTATGACCTACGGCGCAGCCCAACCTGTGCTGGTCAGCTCGCGCGACAACCCCTTGCTCAAGGAATTGCGCAAGACAGCCCACGACAACGTGGCCTACCGCAAGGCGGGCCGCTTCTGGATCGAGGGCGATCATCTCTGCAGCGCGGCGCTGGCCCGCGGTCTCAAACCGTCCATCGCTGTATTTTCAGAGTCATTCTGGCCGCTAGCGACCGCAGGGTATGCGCAAGCAGCTATCAAAAGCATAGTAGTCCCTGACGCCTTGTTCGCCGAGTTGAGCGGCCTGGAGTCGCCCGCCAAGGTCGGCTTTGTGCTGGACCTGCCTACCGACACGGAGTTGCAGCCCCAAGCCGCCACCGTGATCCTGGACCGTGTGCAAGATGCAGGCAACGTCGGCTCCATCCTGCGCAGCGCAGGCGCATTCGGTTTCCGCCAAGTCGTCGCGCTCAAAGGCACCGCCGCACTATGGAGCCCCAAAGTCCTGCGCGCTGGCATGGGTGCGCACTTTGGCCTCCACCTGATCGAAAGCGGGGAGCTGTCGGCGCTGGATGCGCTGGCCGTGCCCATCGTCGTTACCAGTTCCCACCAGGGCGAACTGGTGCAAAACCTGAAACTCCCCCAGCCCTGCGCCTGGGCCATGGGCCATGAAGGGCAGGGCGTCAGCGCCGAACTGTTCGCCCGCGCCCAATTCTTCGCCCGCATTGGTCAGCCTGGCGGCGAAGAGTCGTTGAATGTCGCTGCTGCAGCGGCGATCTGCTTGCATGCCAGCAGCCTGAGCAGTTAGATGACCCAGCATTCGCACCCCCTCACCGTGCGCGTGTACTGGGAGGACACCGACGCCGGTGGCGTGGTCTATTACGCCAACTACCTCAAATTCATGGAACGCGCCCGCACCGAGTGGCTGCGCGCGCTGGGCGTGCACCAGGAGGCATTGCGCGCGCAAGAGGGCGTACAGTTTGTCGTTGCCGACATGCAAGTCCGCTACCTGGCGCCTGCCAAACTGGACGATCTGTTGACGGTCACGGTTTCTGTGGCGGAACAGGGCAAGGCGTCGATACTGCTGGAGCAACAAGTCTGGCGCGGAGACATGCTGCTGGCGCAAGGTCAGGTGCGTGTGGGGTGTGTAGATGCACAGACGCTGGCTCCTAAGCGCATGCCCGTTAGTGTTTTGGATGCGCTTCAATTGGGCCGAGCCTGAATAGCGTTTGCTTGCCCGCACCGCGCTGAGCGGCAGCCTTAGGCCGGCGCCCTCATAACGTTGCGTCAAATCGGTTGCCGGCCTAAGGCTGCCGCTCAGCGCTTATCTCGATCGCGAGAACTGTCTTCCTCGCCGCGTGCTCCAACCAAGCAGGTGAGAGAAAGGGCTGGGGCGACAACCGGTTTGACGTAACGTTATGAGGGCGTCGGCCCAGCCCTTTCTCTCACCGGTGACAACGCCAATCCGCACGCCGTAAACATCTTTTCCTTTAACGTTAAAGCAGAAGAGGAACGACCCTCCGCTATAATGGGCGGCTTTCCAGAAAACAGCCGTCCCAAGCGCCTTTTAAGCAATATCCCCTCTACTGAGCACCCGCCAAGAGCCATTCTTGAGCGCGTTTGGGCGTACCCGTAACCCATTCGGAGAACCCAGTGCTTTTGTCTCTCAAGGGAACCACCCCACCCGCCATCCTGGCGCTCGCAGACGGCACGGTCTATATCGGCAATTCCATTGGAGCCCCGGGCTCCACCGTCGGCGAGGTCGTGTTCAACACCTCCATGACCGGCTACCAGGAAATCCTCACGGACCCCAGCTATTGCCAGCAGATCGTCACGCTCACCTATCCCCACATCGGCAACTACGGCATCAACGCCGAAGACGTGGAATCCAACAAGGTTCACGCCGCCGGTCTGATCATCAAGGACCTGCCTTTGGTGGCGTCCAACTTCCGCTCCACGCAGACGCTGAGTGAATACCTTGTTGTCGAGGGCACAGTGGCGATTGCTAATATCGACACCCGCCAACTCACCCGCCAACTGCGCACGCAGGGCGCGCAAAACGGTTGCATCCTCGCGCTCGCTGCCGGTGAAGCCGTGAGCAAGGAAGCGATTGCCAAGGCCGTCGCGGCTGCTCAAGGCGCGCCTTCCATGGCTGGCTTGGATTTGGCCAAGGTGGTTTCATCGAGCGAGAGCTACGCCTGGACCGAGTCCGAGTGGAAGCTGGGTTCCGGCTACGGCCAGCAAACCGCTCCGAAGTTCCACGTGGTCGCCTACGACTTCGGCGTGAAGAAAAACATTCTGCGCATGTTGGCCGAACGCGGCTGCAAGGTCACCGTGGTGCCCGCGCAAACGTCTGCTGCGGAAGTGCTCAAGCTGAAACCCAACGGCATCTTCCTGTCCAATGGCCCGGGCGATCCGGAGCCTTGCGACTACGCCATCAAAGCCACGGCAGAGTTGATCGAAACCGGCACGCCCACGTTCGGTATTTGCCTGGGTCACCAGATCATGGCGCTGGCCTCTGGCGCCAAGACGTTCAAGATGAAGTTTGGCCACCACGGTGCCAACCATCCGGTGAAAGACCTCGACAACGGCCGTGTGTCGATTACCAGCCAGAACCACGGTTTTGCGGTGGATGAAAAAACATTGCCCGCTAACTTGCGTCCTACCCACATCAGCCTGTTCGACAACACGCTGCAAGGCTTGCAGCGCACCGACAAACCCGCGTTCTGTTTCCAGGGCCACCCGGAAGCGTCGCCCGGCCCGCACGACATTGGCTATCTGTTCGACCGTTTCATCAAGGAAATGGAACAGCGCGCATGAGCTTTTACGGCGTCACCGATTTGTGGACTTACGTGATTGGCGCGTTGGGCATCATCTTGCTGCCCGGCCCCAACTCGTTGTTCGTGCTGTCGGTTGCCACGGCGCGCGGTGTCAAAGCTGGATACCAAGGCGCGCTGGGCGTGTTTGTCGGTGACACCGTTTTGCTGACTTGTACTGCATTGGGCGCGGCCGGGTTGCTGCGCAGCAACCCGGCGTTGTTCATGGCGGTGAAGTACGCCGGTGCGGCTTACCTGGCTTGGCTGGGTGTCAATCTGGTGTGGTCTGCAATCCAGAAATGGCGCAGCACCGATGCACCTGCCGCCGCTGCGGCCGAGACGCCGGCGCACCTGGCGCACCCGTTCAAGCGCGCGCTGGTGATCAGCCTGCTGAACCCGAAGGCGATTTTGTTCTTGCTGTCGTTCTTTGTGCAGTTCATTGATCCGACCTACGAGACACCAGCCGTGCCGTTTTTGATTTTGAGTGCCATTGTGATGGCGTTCAGCGCGCTGTACCTGTCGGCACTGATATTTGCCGGCGCGCGCTTGGCGCAAGCATTTAGCCGACGCAAGCGTCTATCGGCAGGCCTGTCCAGCAGTGTGGGCGCATTGTTTATGTGGTTTGGAGCGAAGCTCGCCACCGCAAATTTGAATTAAGACGAGTAAAGAAGTAGAAATGCCAAAACGTACCGATATAAAAAGCATCCTGATCATTGGCGCTGGCCCCATCATCATTGGCCAGGCCTGTGAGTTCGACTACTCCGGCGTGCAGGCCTGCAAGGCGTTGCGCGAAGAGGGTTACAAGGTCATCCTGATCAACAGCAACCCGGCGACCATCATGACCGACCCCGATACGGCGGACGTCACCTACATCGAGCCTATCACCTGGCAGACGGTCGAGAAGATCATCGCCAAGGAACGCCCCGATGCCATCCTGCCGACCATGGGCGGACAGACCGCGCTGAACTGTGCGCTGGATCTGTGGCACAACGGCGTGCTGGACAAGTACAAGGGCGCAGCTACGGAACGGGCTGTTGAACTTATTGGCGCCACCCCCGAAGCCATCGACAAGGCCGAAGACCGCCTGAAGTTCAAGGACGCGATGACCAAGATCGGCCTGGGCTCCGCGCGCTCCGGCATTGCGCACAGCATGGAGGAAGCCTGGGGCGTGCAAAAGACGCTGGGCTTCCCCACCGTCATTCGCCCCAGTTTCACACTGGGCGGCACCGGCGGCGGCATTGCCTACAACGCCGAAGAGTTTGAGACGATCTGCAAGCGCGGCCTCGAAGCTTCGCCGACCAACGAGCTGCTGATCGAAGAGTCGCTGCTCGGTTGGAAAGAGTACGAGATGGAAGTGGTGCGCGACAAGGCAGACAACTGCATCATCGTTTGCTCGATTGAAAATCTGGACCCGATGGGTGTGCACACTGGCGACTCCATCACTGTCGCCCCTGCCCAAACGCTGACCGACAAGGAATACCAGATCCTGCGCAATGCGTCGTTGGCCGTGCTGCGCGAAATCGGTGTGGATACGGGCGGCTCCAACGTCCAGTTCTCCATCAACCCGCAAGATGGTCGCATGGTGGTGATCGAGATGAATCCGCGCGTGTCGCGTTCCTCGGCGCTGGCTTCCAAGGCGACGGGCTTCCCGATTGCCAAGGTCGCGGCCAAGTTGGCGGTTGGTTTCACGCTGGACGAGCTGCGCAATGACATCACCGGTGGTGCAACCCCTGCGTCGTTTGAGCCTTCCATCGATTACGTCGTCACCAAGATCCCGCGTTTCGCATTTGAGAAATTCCCTGCTGCCGACAGCCGCCTGACGACGCAAATGAAGTCGGTGGGTGAAGTGATGGCCATGGGCCGTACTTTCCAGGAATCATTCCAGAAAGCCCTGCGCGGCCTGGAAGTCGGCGTGGACGGCATGAACGAGAAAACGCAAGACCGCGAAGTGCTGGAAAAAGAACTGGGCGAGCCCGGCCCGGAGCGCATCTGGTATGTGGGCGATGCGTTCGCCCAAGGCATGAGCGTCGACGAAGTGTTTGCGCTGACCAAGATTGACCCGTGGTTCCTGGTGCAGATCGAACAGATCGTCAAGCTGGAGCTGGAAATCGAAAACCTGCCGCAACCCGCCACCGGCAGCGCGCTGGACAGTATCGATGCAGCGACCCTGCGCGCGCTGAAGCAAAAGGGCTTCTCGGACCGGCGCTTGGCCAAGCAGTTCCGCACCACCGACACCGCCGTGCGCAACAAGCGCCGTGCACTTGGCGTCCGTCCGGTCTACAAGCGCGTGGACACCTGCGCTGCCGAGTTCGCCACCAACACCGCGTACCTGTATTCGACCTACGAAGCTGAAGGCTCTGAGTGCGAAGCAGCGCCGACTGACAGGAAAAAAATCATGGTGCTGGGTGGTGGCCCGAACCGCATTGGCCAGGGCATCGAGTTCGATTACTGCTGCGTGCACGCCGCGCTCGCGCTGCGCGAAGACGGGTACGAGACCATCATGGTCAACTGCAACCCGGAGACCGTGTCGACTGACTACGACACCTCCGACCGCCTTTACTTCGAGCCGCTGACGCTGGAAGACGTGCTGGAGATCGTCGACAAGGAAAAGCCGGTGGGCGTGATCGTGCAATACGGCGGCCAGACGCCTTTGAAGCTGGCTCTCGATCTGGAAGCCAACGGCGTGCCCATCATCGGTACATCGCCCGACATGATCGACGCCGCGGAAGACCGCGAGCGCTTCCAGAAGCTGCTGCACGAATTGAAACTGCGCCAGCCGCCCAATGCCACGGCCCGTACCGAACCCGAAGCGCTGGAAAAGGCTGCTGCGCTGGGCTATCCGCTGGTGGTACGCCCGAGCTATGTGCTGGGCGGCCGAGCAATGGAAATCGTGCACGAGCAACGCGACCTGGAGCGCTACATGCGCGAAGCGGTCAAGGTGAGCCACGACTCGCCGGTGCTGCTGGACCGCTTTCTGAATGACGCGATTGAATGCGATGTGGACTGCATCCGCGATTCCGCGGGCGTGACCTTTATCGGTGGCGTGATGGAGCACATCGAGCAAGCTGGCGTGCACAGCGGAGATTCCGCCTGTTCGCTGCCTCCGTACAGCCTGAGCACTGCGACGGTCACCGAAATCAAGCGCCAGACTTCGGAGATGGCGCAAGCCCTGAATGTGGTTGGCTTGATGAACGTGCAGTTCGCAATCCAGACCGTGGATGGCCAGGACGTGATCTACGTGCTCGAAGTGAACCCGCGCGCCAGCCGCACCGTGCCGTTTGTTTCCAAAGCCACGGGCATCCAGCTGGCCAAAGTCGCGGCGCGCTGCATGGCCGGCCAGACGCTTGCCAGCCAGGGTATTGGCAAGGAAGTCGCACCGCCGTACTTCAGCGTCAAGGAAGCCGTGTTCCCGTTCGTCAAGTTCCCTGGTGTGGACACCATCCTCGGCCCCGAGATGAAATCCACCGGCGAAGTCATGGGTGTGGGTAAGACATTCGGCGAAGCCTTTGTGAAGTCGCAACTGGGCGCAGGTGCCAAGCTGCCGCGTTCGGGCAAGGCGTTTATTTCAGTCAAGCAAAACGACAAACCGCGCGCGGTGGAAGTCGCGCGCAAGCTGGTGGCACAGGGCTTTGAGCTGGTAGCAACCAAAGGCACGGCGGCGGTTATCAATGCCGCAGGTATCCCTTGTGGCGTGGTCAATAAGGTGACCGAAGGCCGCCCCAACATCGTCGACATGATCAAGAACGAAGAAATCGTGATGGTCATCAACACGGTAGAAGAGCGCCGCAACGCGATTGCCGACTCCCGCTACATCCGTACCTCGGCGCTCTTGGGCCGGGTTACGACCTACACCACCATAGCTGGCGCCGAAGCCGCGGTCGAGGGTATGAAGTACCTGGACCATCTGGACGTTATTTCCGTGCAGGAAATGCACGCCCAACTGTCGGCATAATTCGCCCCTTCATTTTCGAGAACTTATGGCCACCATTCCCATTACCAAACGCGGCGCTGAAATCCTCAAGGCCGAACTGCACAAGCTCAAGACCGTGGACCGCCCCTGGGTGATCAATGCGATCTCGGAAGCGCGCGCCCAAGGCGACTTGAGCGAAAACGCCGAGTACGAAACCGCCAAGGACCGCCAGGGTTTCATCGAAGGCCGTATTCAGGAAGTAGAAGGCAAGTTGTCTGCCGCGCAGATCATCGACCCGACCACACTGGACGCGGGTGGCCGCGTGGTGTTTGGTGCAACCGTGGAACTGGAAGAGGAAGAGTCTGGCGCGCGCGTGAAGTACCAGATCGTGGGCGAAGACGAAGCGGACTTGAAGCTGGGCCTGGTCAACATCAGCTCCCCCATAGCCCGCGCCCTGATCGGTAAGGAGGAGGGCGAATCAGTCGTGGTGCTGGCGCCCGGTGGCGAGAAGATTTACGAAATCGTGGCGGTGCATTACATCTAACGCGGCGACCAAACACGTGTCTCTATTTGCCTTCAAGCTGTTGCGAAGCTTGCCACTGTGGGTTGCAGCAGCCTGGGCGATGAGCCTGACCACGTTGGGTCTCTTCGTCGTGCCCATGCTGTTCATCCATCTGCCAGAGAAGGTCATGGCGGGCCAAATGGCCGCACACCTGTTCACCGTGCAGACCGGGATTTCCACCGCCTGCGGCATGGCGCTGCTTCTGCTTTTTAGATCCAAAGAGCCGCTAGCGCCCGCAGATACTGCGCAGGCAGCTACACTTTTTGTAGTGACTGGGGTGCTACTGGCGCTGCTGGTCGAGTTTGCGGTCGCACCCCACATCGTCGCCCGCGACAGCCTCGCCCTATGGCACCGAGTGGGCAGCGGAATGTATCTGCTGCAGTGGATTTGCGCGCTGGTGGTCTTCGGGAAATTGACAAACGCCAATCAAAGGACCTGAAAAACTCAGCCCTGGCTGCGCTTCTTCATGCTGACCGGTGGCTTTGGCTTGGCGCGTTTGACGTTGCCGCCGGGGGTCAGGCGCTGGTTGCCCAGTACGCGCAGGGTTTTGACTTCGGGGCGGTGGCCGGCGCGCTTGCTGTATTTCAGAACCTTGAAATCGCGTGGGCCGGGCATGCGGTTTTCGTCAACGACTTTTTCCTTTGCCACTTGCGGACGCCACAGCACCAGCAGCTTGCCGATGTGTTGAATCGGCGCGGCGCTCAGGTCGGCGGCCAGCGTCTGGAACATCAGTTCGCGGGCCGCACGGTCATCGGAGAACACGCGGACCTTGATCAGGCCGTGGGCGTTCAGCGCAGCGTCTACTTCTTTTACAACGTTGGCGGTGAGGCCATCGCCACCGACCATGACCACGGGGTCCAGGTGGTGGGCTTCGGATCGGTGTTCTTTGCGCTGGGCAGGAGTC
>JAYWAV010000293.1:0-10869 GCA_043782015.1 Rhodoferax sp.
GTGGATGTGGGCGCTGACAAACCGCTGGACAACTCGCAGCGCGACGACGCGCACCTGAACCCGGCGTTGGGCTTGCGCGCGATCCGCTGGTGCCTGGCCGATCCGGCGATGTTTTTGACACAACTGCGTGCCATCCTGCGCGCGGCTGCGCACGGGCAGGTGCACCTGCTGGTGCCGATGCTGGCGCATGCCCGCGAGATCCGCCAGACGCTGGCGCATATCGACCACGCCCGCGCGATGCTGGACAACCGTGGAATGGTCTACGGCCCGGTGAAGCTGGGCGCCATGATTGAAATTCCGGCGGCCGCTTTAAGCCTACCGCTGTTCCTGAAGTACTTTGATTTTCTGTCCATCGGCACCAACGACCTGATCCAGTACACGTTGGCGATCGACCGGGCCGATGAGTCCGTAGCGCATTTGTACGACCCGCTGCACCCGGCGGTGTTGCGTCTGGTGGCTGACACCATCGCCCAGGGCCGCGCGCAGGGCAAGGACGTTGCGGTCTGCGGCGAGATGGCGGGCGACGTGACGTTGACCCGCTTGCTGCTGGGCTTGGGTCTGCGCAGCTTCTCGATGCACCCGGCACAAATTCTGGCCGTCAAACAGGAAGTCTTGCGTGCCGACACCGGCAAACTGGCGGCCTGGGCGCAGCGCGTGCGCGATGCCGAAGACCCGGCGCTGGCGATGACGTCGCCTTAGTTTTCTCTCTAGTTGCTACTAAAAATGTAGCTGTTTACGCTTTCTGCATAAGCGCCACAGGCCTTTTAGGCACTTATTTCCCAGCGCGCGACCCCAGCACCGCTGCGCCCACAATCATCGCCGCGGCAATCGCAACGGACACACTGGGCGTCTCGGATCGTACCCACAGCAGCGCCAGCGTAGACAACAGCGGCGTCAGAAAGGACAGCACACCAATCTGCCGTGCGTCGCCGCGCTTGAGCGCCGCATCCCACAGGTAAAACGCTGCGCCCAGCGGGCCCAACCCCATCGCCAGTATCAGCATCCAATCGGTGCTGCTCAGATGCACCGGAGCTTCCAGCAGCGCATGGCACAGCAGCGACAACAAGCCCGATACCAGACCAAACAGGCCGATGGCCGCGCTGGGGAACGGCGGCACGCGCTGTGTCAACAGCGAGTAACTGGCCCAGACGAATGCCGAGCCCAGCGCGGGTAAGTAACCCCAGGCCCAACCCCCAAGGCCATCACCCTGCAGGCTGCGCCCACCCACAATCGCCAGTGCGGCACCCGCAAAACCCAGCAGTGCTGCAGCGATATGCAGACCGCGCAAGCGCATGCCCGGCAAGAACAGCGGGGCCATCAACACAATGCCCAACGGCCACAGGTAGTTCACCAGATTGGCCTGTACCGGCGGTGCATGGCGCAGCGCGATGAACAGCAGAAAGTGAAAACCAAACAGACCATAGATGCCAAGTAGTAGCGTAGCCGGCGGCACGCGCCATGCGGAGAGCTTGAAGCCCGAGAGCGGCAAGCCAATCAGGCTGCCCGCCAGTAGGCCCAACCCTGTCAGCAGAAAGGGCGGAACGTGCGTTAAGAGGATACCCAGTGGCGCCAAAGTGGCCCACTGTCCGATGGCACCCAATGCGAGAATGGTGCTAAAACTCAGTCGCACAATGAAAAGCAAAGCGCCATGAAGATCATCCAATCCAAAAGATTATTTTGCCTCAGTGCAGGCGCGGGCCTTTTGCTGGCGGCCAAACCCGGCAGAGCCGAAACTGCGACAGCTGGCGCGAACCGTGCCGGATCCGTGGACTTTGTGAATGGCACCGCAAGCCTGACCGACGCTGCTGGCAGCAGCCGCGCAGTGCGCAAGGGTACCGTGGTGTTCGCGGGCCAGGCGATTGAGACCAGCAGGGACTCCGAGGTGCATGTGATTTTTGACGATGGCGGCTACCTTGCGGTACGTCCCTTCAGCACCATCCGTATTGATCAGGTCAAGATGGTGGGCGGTCTGGACGACACCTTGTCGATGACGTTGATTCGCGGTGCGCTGCGCTCCATCACCGGTTGGGTTGGCAAATTTGACAAGCGCAGCTACCAGCTCACAGCGAGCACAGCAACCATTGGCATCCGTGGCACAGACCATGAGGTTGCGCTGATAGCTGCAGGTGAGGAAGGGCCCGATGGCGTGCCTGGTATCCATAGCTGGGTGAATGAGGGCGGCACTACTTTGCGCAACGCGGGCGGCTCGGTGGACGTCGAACCAGGGCATGCCGCACTGGCCCCACATGACGGCAAGGCGCCGCGGCCGCAGGGTGCAACACCAGAATTTTTGCAACGCCGCCACACGCGTTTTGAAGGCCGGGCCCATGCCCATGCTGGAAAAATCCGCGAGTTCATTGAAAACCGCTTGCGCAAACGCGGCTTGATCAAGCCGGGCGAGCATCTGGAAGACGCGCAACGCAGGCACGAAGCCTTGCGCGAACGCATGGAGCGCAAGCAGGTCCGTGCGCCGAAAGAGTCCGAAGCCGACACGCGCGAAGATCGCAAGGCCAAGATGGAAGAGCGCAAACGCGAGCGCCGCGAACGCGTGGAAGAAGCGCATGCGCACCACAAGCACACAACGCCCTGACCATCCTGATTAGGCTCTCACAAACCCGCGCATCACAGCCAACACTTCCGCGGGTGCGCTGATGTGTGGCAGATGGCCTGACACCGGAATTACCACCAGCTCGCTGCCCGGAATGTTTTTGTGCAAATAGTTGGCTACATCCATGGGCACGGCCCTATCGTCATTGGCATGAATCAATAGCGTCGGCAAGCGCAGCTTCTGGACATCAGCGCGGTGGTCGGATTGGAAGATGGCGCACAGCACGGTAAGCGCGCGGTCTGGCGGGATGGATTTGATGGTGGCTGCAAAGTGCTGGGCCAGCGTGGGTCGGTCTTCGTTTTGCATCACGGTGGGGGCAAACTGGTCGGCCCATTCCGAATACGAAGTCCGCATTGCGCTGTACAGCCCGTTGAGGTCATCCTCCGTAAAACCACCGTGGTAGCCGACGTCGTTCAGATACCGGGGCGAGGCGCCAATCAAGACCAGACGCGAGAAATGTTTGGACTGCTGTGTGGCGGCCAGCACGCCAATCATGGCGCCCACCGAATGGCAAACCAGCACCGCATCTTTCACCTGCAGCGCAGTGCAAATTTCCAGTAAGTCGGTGGCATAGCGTTGCAGATCCAGGTAGTGGTGCTGCACGAACGCCTCTGGCGGTGACTGGCCCGCCCCCACGTTGTCCAGCAGGATGACCCGGAAATCCGCCAGAAACGGCGTAGACACATCGCGCCACGCGGTCTGGTCGGTGCCAAAGCCGTGCACGAAAACCATGGTCTGCTCGGAGACCAGGTTACCAACTACTGAAACGTTGTTCTTCACGAGGGGAGCGAAAAGCGGTGCCATGGGCGTTTCTCCTTGTGCCGTGCAGCCCTGGGCGGGGGATGTCCAGGGTCTACGTCATGATTTTGGCGTCCGCCTGCACGCTTGCCTATCCCCCATTCGGGGGATACTCGCGGACAAACCCCTATTTTTTTGCATTGGCACCCCGTGACCGAAGAACCCCTCAAAATTCAGGAGCCCCGCACCTGGGCCAGCGACGGCTGGACCGCGCAGGTCATCAAAAACGACGATGACGACGGCTGGGCCGTCGCGATGACCAAAGATGGCCAGGCCGAGCCCGCGCTGGTCGGGCCCTGGACCATGGGCCGCGACAAGAAGAACCCCAAGCCGCTGGACGGCAATGCGTTCAACACGCTGGTGAAAACTGCGTCGGAATTTGTGCGCCGCAGCGAACAGCAGTTACATGCATCGTTGCACCAAAGCATTGCAGTGACTGCGGGCGCAGTTCGCGTTACCGTTTATTTGGACATCGAGCCCGATGAGGAGAACCCTTCTGCGGTGTTGAGTGCCCGGGACGAGGGCGATGATGTGTTGGCCGAGGTGCGCGTGGCGCCTTCGTTCAAGCTGAACCGCAGCATTGCGGTGGCTTGGGTGGAGGGTGGGTTTGGGAAGCCCGGTTAAAGGCAGAAAAGTCAGTTCATGGCCTATTGGGCTTGCGCAGGCGTTTCCGTATGCATGACGCACTGGCACCAAGTGCCCTTTTGAATCCAGGTGGACGTGTCGTTCATTTCCTGGGTCACAATCTTGTCTTTTCCCCGCGACGCGATTTCCTGCTTCACGTGTAGGTCAGGATCGCCGCCGTGTCGTCGGGAAAGATGACCTCGACATCGCGCAGCTCGAAGGATGCCAACGTCATCGACGGCTGTTCCGTCATCTTGCGATAGCCTGCATGGTCAAACTTGATCGCGCCGCGGGCACTGACCATCAGCGCGGGCTCATTGAGCAGTTTCAGGGCCGCATCGGTATCCTGATCGACCATGGATTGCCAAAACTTCTTCTCCAGGTCGATGAGTGTTTTGCTTGCGTCTTGCATTTCGCGTGCCCCTCAAAGTGAGTAAGGCCATCGTACGCGCTAGGGGCAGAGCTTGCCATAGGAGCAGGCTGGTATTGCCGGTAGGATGAATCCTACGTACTTGAGGACTTCGCTTTTTTCGCAGGCTTGGCCTTGTCCGCTGTGTTGAGGGCAATGGCCTCGCGAATCAGCTTTTTGAAGGCGGAAGCGTTCACTTCTTCACCTTCAAAGATATCGAGTGCGCGGCGTGCGTTACCGTCGAGGCTGGAGTTGAACAGGCCTGTCGGATCTTTCAGAGATGCGCCTTTCATGAAGGTTAGCTTCACCTTGTCCTTGTAGCTTTCGCCCGTGCAAATGATGCCGTTGTACTCCCACACCGGCGTGCCCCTCCACTTCCACGCTTCGACGACATCCGGAGCTTCTTCATGGATCAGTTGGCGCATTCTGGCCAGTGTGACTCCGCGCCAGTCTGCGAGTTCGGCGATTCTTTGGGAGATTTGCTCCGATGCTGGCAGGCCTGATATTGCGTCTGACTTTGCCATGTTGACCTCTTAGGCAGAAGTACCCATCGCGTGTCCGGCCTGTTGGTCCGCGTGGTACGAGCTGCGTACCATCGCGCCGACCGCCGCATGCTTGAAGCCCATTTTGTAGGCCTCGGCTTCAAACATCTTGAAGGTGTCAGGGTGCACGTAGCGTCGAACCGGTAGGTGGGATGTGGAGGGCGAAAGGTACTGGCCGATGGTCAGCATCTCGATGTTGTGCGCGCGCATGTCGCGCATCACTTCCAGAATCTCCTCATCGGTCTCACCCAAGCCGACCATCAGGCCGCTCTTGGTCGGCACGTCAGGGAACAGGGCCTTGAACTTCTTCAGCAGGTTCAACGAGAACTGGTAATCCGAGCCCGGGCGCGCTTCCTTGTAGAGCCTTGGAATAGTTTCCAGGTTGTGGTTCATCACATCCGGCGGCGCGGCCTTCAGGATCTCCAGCGCGCGGTCGTCGCGGCCGCGGAAGTCGGGCACCAGCACTTCAATCTGTGTGTGCGGGGAGAGCTCGCGCGTTTTGCGGATGCACTCGACAAAGTGGCCGGCACCGCCGTCGCGCAAATCATCGCGGTCCACGCTGGTAATCACCACGTAGTTGAGCTTGAGCTGGGCGATGGTCTTGGCCAAGTTGTCGGGCTCATTCACGTCCAGCGGGTCCGGGCGGCCATGGCCCACGTCGCAGAACGGGCAGCGGCGCGTGCACTTGTCGCCCATGATCATGAAGGTGGCCGTGCCCTTGCCAAAGCATTCGCCGATGTTCGGGCAACTGGCTTCCTCGCACACGGTCACCAGCTTGTTCTTGCGCAGCACGTCCTTGATTTCGTAGAAGCGGGTGGTGGGACTGCCCGCCTTGACGCGGATCCACTCGGGCTTTTTCAGAATCTCGCCCTGAACCACCTTGACTGGAATGCGTGACAGTTTGGCCGCGGCTTTTTGCTTGTCGGTGGCCTTGTAGGCGTCCAGCGACTGTACTTCGCGCACGGTCGCGTTTGGAGTGGCTTGCAGAGTGGTGTCTTCGCTGTGGCTCATGGGGCGGGGCGCAGGTCAGGGCGCGAGGTAGGTTGCGAGCTTGTGGCCCAACACGTCGGCGGCTTCCTGCCAGCCGACATTTACCCCGATTGTAGAAAGGTCCACGGTCTGCAGCCCGGTGTAGCCGCAAGGGTTGATACGCGAGAAGGGTTCCAGGTCCATCGCCACGTTCAGCGCCACGCCGTGGTAAGTGCAGTTACGGCTGACCTTGATGCCCAAAGCGGCAATTTTGCCCACCACGATGCCGTTCGCCCTGAGCCAGTCGAAGGGCTCAGTCCGAACGGGCAGTTTGGCATGGCCTGCCGGATCATCCAGTCTTATATAAATGCCCGGCGCGCCCGCCACGCGGTGGCCAGTCACACCAAAGTGAAACAGCGCCTTGATGACCGCTTCTTCAATGCGATAGACATATTCCTTGACGAAATAGCCGGTACGCTTGAGGTCGATCAGCGGGTAGGCCACCACCTGACCAGGGCCGTGGTAGGTGACCTGACCGCCGCGGTTGGTTTGTACCACCGCGATGTCGCCGGGTAGGAGGATATGTTCTGGTTTGCCCGCCAGGCCCTGCGTGTAGACCGGCGGGTGCTCACAAATCCATAGCTGGTCACGCACATTCTGCGCGCCTTGCAAGCCTCTTTGGCTCGTAAATTCCTGCATCGCGGCGTACGTGGGCAGGTAGTCCACGCGGCCGAGATGCGTGAGGGCAATTTCCACCGGGTTACAGAACCACTTTGACCATCGGGTGGGTGCTGAGGGTGCGGTACAGCTCGTCGAGTTGTCCGCGGCTGGTGGCGGTGATCGTGATCGTCACGCCCAGATAGTTACCGCCCTTGCTCTCGCGCAGCTCGATGGTGGAAGCGTCAAAGGCCGGGTCAAACGCAAGCGCAATCTGGCTGATCGCGTGCACCATGCCGTCCATCTTTTGCCCCATCACTTTGATCGGAAACTGCGATGGGTACTGGATCAGGGACTCTTGCGGCGGGATGTCCGCTTGGGTGGGTGGCTTGGCGGGCGGTTTCGGTAGGTCAGACATGCACAAATTATCGCAGTTGCGCCCAATGGGCACTGCCAAGGTGCAAATTTTGGCTACGGGTGCTTGGGATGGGGCGGGTTTCTACGTATAATCATGGGCTGCGCTCTTTGTGTACGGCCTGTAAACTGGGTGTAACCTGATATGTCAATAGTGACGCCCATGGCTGAATCAGAAGTAGAACCTTCCGATTTCACGCCGCTAACGCCTGAGCAGGCGCAAGCGCTGCGTGAGAAAAGCCCCTCCATTTCGCCGTGGCGGGTGTTGGCAGTTCAGGGCGTAGCCGGAGTTCTGGTGACTTTGCTGGCCTGGGCGGTATCGGAGCAGGCAGTGGTCGCATGGTCGGCAGCTTTCGGCGCGTTGGCGGTAGTGATCCCCGGTGCGCTGTTTGCACGCGGTTTGACTGGCCAGTTTGCGTCGGTCAATGTGGGTAGTGCGGTGATGAGCTTCTTTGTATGGGAGTTCATCAAGATCGTGGTGGCGGTGGCTGTGATGTACACGGCTAGCCGCGTGGTAAATGAGTTGAGCTGGCCGGCCCTGCTGATCAGTCTGGTAGTGACAATGAAGGTGTATTGGCTGGCGCTGCGCTTTGGTCGCAAGCGGCCACCTCTGCAAAACGTAACGCTTAACGGCAAAAGTAACTGATACGAGTACCTGATGGCTGCTGAAGAACACGTTGTAGAACAAGCCCCAACCGCAAGTGAATATATTGTTCACCACTTGACGCATTGGCAAAACAAGCCGCAAACTGAAATCGTTGATTTCAGTGTTTTCAATATAGATTCCCTGTTTTTCTCCATCACGCTGGGTGTGATCGGCTGCTTCTTCCTGTGGAAGGCGGCGCGCCGTGCTACCGCTGGCGTTCCCGGTCGTTTTCAGGCGGCGGTCGAAATCCTGATGGAAATGGTCGATGGCCAAGCCAAGTCGATTGTTCACAATGCCAACAGCCGCAAGATGGTTGCGCCCCTGGCGCTGACTGTGTTCGTCTGGATTTTCCTGCTTAACGCGATGGATTTGTTGCCGCTGGACTTCCTGCCGACGATATGGGCAATGATTTACGGCGCTGCCGGACATGACCCGCATCACGCCTATTTGCGTGTGGTGCCTACCGCCGATCTCTCTGTCACCATGGGCCTGTCGGTCTCGGTGTTGTTCATCTGCCTGTTTTACAACGTCAAAATCAAGGGCATCGGAGGCTGGGCCCATGAATTGGTTTCGGCGCCATTCGGCACCAGCAAAAACCCCGTGTTCTTCGTGATCCTGGCGATCATTAACATTGCCGAGCAACTGATTTCATTCACCGCCAAAACGGTGTCACATGGCATGCGGTTGTTTGGCAATATGTATGCAGGTGAGCTGGTATTCATGCTGATCGCATTGCTGGGCGGGTCCTGGGCGATGTCGTTCGAAGCCGGCGACCTGATGCTGTTGCTGTTGCACGTGGTGGCTGGCTGGGCGTGGGCGGTGTTCCACATCATCATCATCCTGCTGCAGGCATTCGTGTTCATGATGTTGACCTTGGTCTACATCGGACAAGCGCATGACGCGCATTAATTTGAGTTTGTTTTCGTTTTTTGTTTTAGTTCTTTAAGGAGTCATCATGGAAGTCATTAGTTTTGCTGCTCTCGCCGCTGGTCTGATCATTGGTCTGGGCGCTATGGGTGCTTGTATCGGTATCGGCATCATGGGTAGCAAGTACCTTGAGTCCGCAGCACGCCAGCCTGAATTGATGGGCGAACTGCAAACCAAGATGTTTGTTTTGGCTGGTCTGATCGACGCCGCTTTCATTATCGGTACCGGTATTGCCTTGTGGTTCGCAACTGCTAACCCATTCCTGGCCCAAATCGCGCGCCTGGTTGTTGTTGCTAAGTAATTCCTGGCTGCAAACCTCGCACTAGGAGAGTACTGTGAGCATTAACGGAACATTGATTGCGCAAGCGATCGTTTTCGCATTGCTTGTCCTGTTCACGATGAAGTTCGTGTGGCCGCCGATTGCGGCTGCGCTGGACGAGCGTGCAGGCAAGATAGCCGACGGCCTCGCTGCCGCCGACAAGGCCAAAGCCGAGCTGACCAACGCTAACAAGCGTGTGGAAGACGAACTGGCCAAGTCGCGCAACGAAACCGCCGCACGCCTGGCTGATGCTGAGCGCCGCGCCCAAGCCATCGTTGAAGAAGCCAAGGCCAAAGCCACCGAAGAGGGCAACAAAATTGTTGCTGCCGCCAAGGTGGAAGCCGACCAGCAAGCCGTCAAGGCCCGCGAATCCCTGCGTGAGCAGGTCGCCGCACTGGCCGTCAAGGGCGCCGAGCAGATTCTCCGCAAGGAAGTCAACGCCAGCGTTCATGCCGACCTGCTGGGTCGCTTGAAGACCGAGCTGTAAGAGGACGCCATGGCTGAACTCGCTACGATTGCGCGCCCTTACGCTGAAGCCCTGTTCAAGGCATCTGCCAAGGACCTGGCTGCAACTGTCGGTTGGGTGGATGAGCTGGCAGCGATTGCCGGCAATACCCAGCTGCAGCAGTTTGCGGGCAACCCCAACGTGTCTTCCGCACAGGTGTTTGACCTTTTCGCCGGGGTGGCCAAGTCCACGCTGTCGGAACAGGCCAAAAACTTCCTGCGCACCGTGATCGACAACGGCCGCTTGAGCGCGTTGCCTGAAATCGCAGCGCAGTTCCGGGCATTGAAAAATTCCCAGAGCGGCTCCAGCGACGCAGTGATACACAGCGCCTTTGCGATGGACGCAGCCGCGGTTGCCGATGTGGCAGCCACGCTGGAAAAACGCTTTGGCCGCAAGCTGAACGTGACGGTTGAAATTGACGAAACGCTGATTGGCGGCATTCGTGTGGTGGTAGGCGACGAAGTTCTTGACACCTCCGTCAAGGCCCGTCTGGAACAAATGAAAGTGGCTCTCTCGGCCTGAGGCGCGTTGCCTTGTGTCGTGAAGCCCAACTAAAGAAAGAAGGAAAGAGTCATGCAACTCAATCCCGCAGAAATTTCTGAACTGATCAAGAGCCGTATTGAAGGCCTGTCCGCAAGTGCTGACATCCGCAATCAGGGCACCGTAGTTTCGGTGACCGACGGTATTTGCCGCATCCACGGACTGTCTGACGTGATGGCCGGCGAAATGCTGGAATTCCCTGCAGGCTCCGACGGTCTGCCCACCTACGGTCTGGCACTGAACCTCGAGCGCGACTCGGTCGGTTCCGTGATCCTGGGTGAGTACGAGCACATCTCCGAAGGCGACGTGGTCAAGTGCACCGGCCGCATTCTGGAAGTGCCCGTGGGCCCCGAGCTCAAAGGCCGTGTGGTCAACGCGCTGGGTCAGCCGATCGACGGCAAGGGTCCCATCAACGCCAAGATGACCGACGTGATCGAAAAGGTCGCGCCTGGCGTGATCGCCCGCGAATCCGTCAGCCAGCCCATGCAGACCGGCCTGAAGTCCATCGACTCGATGGTTCCCGTCGGCCGTGGCCAGCGCGAACTGATCATTGGTGACCGTCAGACCGGCAAGACTGCCGTGGCGATTGACGCGATCATCAACCAGAAGGGTCAGAACATGACCTGCGTGTACGTTGCGATCGGTCAGAAGGCTTCTTCTGTCAAGAACGTGGTGCGCGCGCTGGAACAGGCTGGCGCGATGGAGTACACGATCGTGGTGGCCGCTACCGCGTCCGAATCGGCTGCGATGCAGTACGTGTCTGCGTATTCCGGTTGCACCATGGGCGAATACTTCCGCGACCGCGGCGAAGATGCGCTGATCGTGTACGACGATTTGTCCAAGCAAGCCGTGGCTTACCGTCAGGTATCCCTGCTGCTGCGTCGTCCACCAGGCCGTGAAGCCTATCCTGG
>JAYWAV010000294.1:0-3932 GCA_043782015.1 Rhodoferax sp.
TACCGCGTCCCGCAGCACCTGGTGCAGGGTCAGCAGGAGCACAAAAATTGCGACTGCGCCCAAAAGATAGGGTGCAACGCCGTCTTGCAAGTCTTCGAAGCGCATGGGGATCTCCTGTGGAGTCGCGCTCGGTAGTGCGACTGGTATGGCGCGATTGTGAAATTCGCATGCCCCCGCATCTGTGCTTCAGCGCACGCAGCGCGCTTATCACGCAGTAACGACAGATTTCAGCTTCTGACTCTTGAAAAAGGCATTGACGGTCAAGCGCCCCATGCCAGACTGATAGCCTGCCGGTGACGACCATCGGATATCGCCGGAGTGGAAGATGCTGCCGTCATAAAAGACTGCACGGTTCCACTTGGCGGGGACGCGGCCGATCACTTCGAAGTAGCGGTTGCTTTGGGTCATATAGCCCGCTGGAATTCCGTACTTTTCGTCGAATGCGGCGCCATCCATCGAGCTGGCATCACGCAAGAATTTTTGTGTGTCTTCATCGGACATCAGCGAACGGAAGAAGACGGTACCGCCCAACTGTTCTTCGTGGAACAGGTAGTGGACCGAAGCGGACATCATCTGACCGGGCTCGACGCCAGAGTCGTCCCGGTGGCAGATGCGCTGACGGGCATCCAGCGATTCGCTGTCTTGCGTCACGCGGGAATAGCGGCCAAATATGCCCAACGGAAGACCGGCATGGAGCAGTTCGCGACAGTGCTGCTGGAAAAAGGCTTCCAGCGTGCTAGTCATCTCTGTAGGAAGCGCAAGCTGCGGCCCGGGATAGGGATGGCCGGGCATGGTGCTGAATTGCTGCATGACACTCTGGGCCTGCTGGACCAGGTCCTGCGGATTTTCGGCGAAGTCGTCCACGATATAGACCCGAGAACCATTTGCCAGCTCGACCGTCTCGAGCTTGGCCTTGGTGTTGATGCGCAGCACGGATGTACCGCCCGCATCCTTGGGCTTCATCGGAGAATCCATTGGCTTTTGGGCAGGACAGAACTGGTTGATGTACGCCTGATGCTTTGGCAGCTTCATCAAAGTCCGCGCCACATCCTTGCGCACTTCGCCCAAAAAGTCCGAGAGATTGCGGTCGTCCATCTGGCGAGTAATGGGGTGGTGGGCCTTAGGGCTTATGCCTTGGCCCATCATCACCTGGATCCAGGAGTTCTCAGCGAACAGCTCATCGGCGCTGATCACCACACGGGCCGTATCGCGGAACTGCTGGATGCGAAGCCTGAGGTGTTCAGGAACCTCCATCTCGCGGCAGTCGCGCCAGAATTGCGAATCCGTCCGGTTGGTGACGTGGTAGTGCAGGATGACGAAGTCGCGAATGTTCTCAATGGCAGCGCGCGACTGATTGTTGTATTCGTCGATATCGCTCTGGCAAATACCATCGACGGGGAACAACTGAATCAGGCGTGTCATGCCTTTCTGAATCAGGTGAATGCTGGTCGATTCCAGTGGCTCCAGAAACCCGCTGGAAAGACCGATAGCAATGCAGTTGTGTTTCCAAACCACCTCGCGCTGGCCCGGGGTGAACTTGATGACGCGGGGTGGGCGCAGCACCTCGCCCTGCACGTTGGCCAAGAGCGCGGCCTTTGCCTCGTCGTCGCTGAGGTGTTTGCTGCTGTAAACCAGTCCGTTGCCGACCCGGTGCTGCAACGGAATACGCCATTGCCAGCCCCAGGGGTGGGCGATGGAGCGGGTGTAGGGTACGGCATCACCCACCAAGGAGGTCTGTGTTGCCACAGCGCTGTCGCAAGGTAGCCAGTGGGCCCAACTCTCATAACCCACGCCCAGTGTTTCGCCCAGCAGCAGCGAACGCATACCGGTGCAGTCTATGAACAGGTCGCCTTCCAGCAGCGTCCCACCGTCCAGCGTCAGCCCGGTGATGTAGCCGCTCTGCGCATCGGCATGCACCTTGGCGATCTTGCCTTCGATTCGTTCCACGCCCAGACCTTCAGAGAAGCGACGCAGGTATTGACCATAGAGAGTGGCATCGAAGTGATAGGCGTAGTTGATGCCGTTGTCAGGCAGCGTTGCAAACCGGTTGTCCAGGGCGGCACGCAATTCGAGACAGTAGTCGCCGTAATCGCTGGCCAGGCCACGTTTGCGCCCTTCCAGCCAGAAGTGCTGAAAACCGGCCGTCCAGTGCGACTTGCCGGTCTTGCCGAAAGAGTGAAAATAGTTTTCGTTGACGTTGCGCCAGTTCTCGAAACTAATGCCCAACTTGAAAGTAGCCTGGGTTGCCTGCATGAACTCCTTCTCGTCTATATCGAGGATCTCGTGCATGAAGTGAAGCGTGGGGATGGTCGCCTCGCCAACGCCTACCGTACCGATTTCTTCGGACTCGACCAGCCGAATCTCATACTGCTTGCCGATGCTCTTGGAGAGCCCAGCTGCCACCATCCATCCAGCTGTGCCACCGCCAGCAATGACGATGCGGCGTATCGGCTTGGATTGATCCGAAGATTTCATGAATTTTCCTAACGGTTCAGTCGATTTAGAAGCGCGGAACGCAGTTGGCGTGCTCGGTCTTGGGTGATCGGAGCCAGCACACCTTGAGCGTCTGGAGGGATGTGGGCGGCAGTGTGCGCATCCGCCTCGAAGATGTAGTGGTCGAACAAAGCCTTCCAAGCTTGTCGCTGAGTGGGGGGCAGATCGCGCAGGGTCATCAGCGCCAGCATCAATGTGTTCAGCGGTGTATCCATGTAGGCCGGAGATTGCCGCCACCAAAAATTCACCAGCGCACTTACGGGTTCCAGCGCCTCCACCGCATGCCACCACTGGCTGGGAATGAAGAGCGCATCGCCCGGCTCCAGCTCCACTGTCTGTGCGTTCTTGAGAGCCTGCACGAAACGTGGATAGCGTGCGAGGTCAGGGTTCTTGATATCGACCAGACTAATGGGTTGCCCAGCCGGTGTGAGGTCCAGCGGACCGATGTAGAGATTGCTCACCTGTTCCGGTGGGAACAGCGTGAAGCGCCGCCGACCTGCTACTACGCAAGCAATGTTGTCCGGCACGTCGAAATGCGCGGCTACGCGGATCCGGTTGCCGAGCCACAAACTGACCAGGGGATCGAGTCGACTCAGGCAATGGAGGTCGTTTTCGTGACGCAGCCCGGGGAATGATCCGTCCAGCTCAGTCGAACCCAGGTAGAGCGAAGGTGGCTGGAGGTTGTCGGCGTTGGCGAGCAATTCGTCGAGCAGGGCCCCAAAGAGACCGATCTCTCGCTGGTAGTTGAAACCGGAAAAGTCGGTGTTGTAGAAAAAGCGCCCTTGAATTTCAGCGGGGCCGCGCCAAAGGCCAACCTTTGCGAGGGCGCCAAAACGGCGGAGGTAGTCGCAGAAGTCAGCGTTTGACCGCAAGGCCGCGTCAACAATCGGCCAATGGCGAACCAGACCGCGCATAAGCACAGGTTCTGTGGACTGCAGCACATCGACGGGTAGCGCTCCGGGGCTCACGTCGTTGCGCTCAAGCATGGTTTCAGGTCTCACGCGCGAGGTGGCGACGGATGAGCGTGGTGAGGTTCGACATTGAGGCAATCGCCATATAAATTGGCTGGAGATAGTCGGCTTGGTGGAAGAGACTTACCGTATCAGCGGACAGTGCAGCCAAGCGCTCCTCATGGATCATGTAATAACCGGTCAATTGACCACGGGACCCGTCCGGGCGCTCAACGTCGAGCACGAAAGACTCGAGGAGGTCGTTGGAAGTGAGGGCCTGGATGAATTCAGGAATGGTTTGATTTCCTTCATGCAGGGTCCGCAGGATGGAGTTCGCTGTCTCCAGGAATTCCGTATTACCCCCCTGCGGCAGGAAGACCGCTTCACCTTCCGCACTCTGGCCGATCCGTGGGCTCGCCATGTCGACCAACATGCGCAGCTCATTCTCGGCAACGCCGATGGAGAAGGGCATGCGTCGCATCGCCAATG
>JAYWAV010000295.1:0-3916 GCA_043782015.1 Rhodoferax sp.
AAAAGGCCCGAGACGGCAGTAAAAACGACTGGGTTTCTGCCGTGTGTCCGTGAAATTCCACTATTTGAAAATTAACGACCTGCTACTCGACGTCACGACAAGTTATTCAGACCATCCCTAGCATCAGTAAATAGTTCAACCGTTCCGCCGGATTTCACTCTCCCATTCACCCCAGAACTTACAGGCGGCGTGCTTTCCAGCGCGACCTTCCCTACCCCAGTCGTCCCAACATTGTCAGCCACCGCCGCTTCGCGCATCACCACACCTGTGACTCTACCAATCACGGCAGGCACTGCAAACGAGGCCTTTTGTAGTGAGCAACTCGTTGACCACGATCAGGATTTGCCCGGCCAGCTTGTGCTCCTGCAGCCGGTGGCGAAAGCGCACGATAGTGGACTCGTCCGGCGGGCGGGCAAGCTCCTCCAGTTGGGCGAACTATCGGTATACCGACACGTCAAAGATGCTTCCTCCATGGCCGGGTCTGACAGGCTGAACCACTGCTGCATAAAAATGCACGCGCAGCATGGTCTTCAATGCAAACGCAGGCCTGCCGCTTTTACCCTCGGGGTAGTGGGGGGGCGAAAAGCTGTACCAGCGAAGCCCAGGGAACCATGCACTCCATCTCGGCCAAGAACAGGCGCTTGCGGGTCTTCTTGCACTGCAGCTCGAGCTTCAAAACGGCTTGTTTCATGCTCCTTATTTTATAACGGCGAAAAATTTCCCACAACGAAAATTCTGGAGTTTTGCAGAGCTTCCTTAAAACTCTTTTTGGGATTGAAATACAACTCTACTGAATTAGATTTCTGTTTGCGCTAATCTTTGTTGGAATTCTTGCGAGAGATATGAAGCGCAATCAGGCTGTAGGATGGCCATTGTTTAGCGCCGACGTGCTGGCTACAACTAAAGCAACCTGGGTTGTGTGGCAAACACGTATCAGCAGTATATTGCGCGATGCCCTGGTGGGTGATGTTGTACTTATTGAACTAGACAGAAAGCGCACGCCAAAGATTTTTTCCTCAGCCTCACCGCATCAAGTGAGCCCATGCCTCTACTTTTTGACTGGCGCCTCCCCATCACCAGCAGCTTCTTGTTTGGCTTTTTTATTTGCCATGTGGCGACCAACGATGCAACCAGCCCCCGCGCCTAAAACTCCGTGACCACCAGCAAGATGCCCACCAACGCCCCCAACCGCCGCGCCTTTAAGGCAGCCTTTAGCCTGTGCGGCTTGCGAAAAAACAGCAAGGCTGCCGACTAATGCGAGTGTGAGGATTGCGGTTTTCATAGCGTTCTTAGTTTGATTGACAGATGAATATGTTACGCGGTGCGGCCACGAGCGTGCTGTAAGACAAAGGCGAGTCGCAGAGACAGCATCGAGCGGCGTTTTGAAAAAACTGAACTCATTCCCGCGAAGCCCTGGCGCCGTTTACCCCGGGCAAGTAGAGGGGCCAGTAAGCGCGCATCCCACTCGTGATTGGGGCAACTGGCCTCGGAAGGGCTTTCGACCGCAAAGCCGAATTCCAGATGCCGTAACAGCCAGGCCAAAAGCCGTCATTGGATTTCGCTGGTCGACAGCGCTGATGGCAGGCTTGAATGCAGCAGAAGCGGTTCTCGCCGAGTCGGTCCAGTTGCCTGATTTCAGCTCATTGATACCTAGAATCTGGGAATTGTGATCAGCGGGATTTATCGGAATTTTTACACATGTGTAGATTCAATTTAAAACCAGTGTAGGCAAGGCCTTAAGTAACTCTCATGAGAGATTCGTATACCGGTTATCCCGCAGCGCCCAGAATATCCTTTAGGTTTTGCGATCCACATTACCTTCGGCCTTTTCAACTTCATTCACACAGCTATGCCATATCACCTTCGAATTGCTCGCCCTGTCAGTGATCTCATGAAGACGAAGCTCATGTATTGCAGCGGACTTGGACTGGCGATCATTGGCAGCTTCGAAAACCACGATGGTTTTGACGGAGTCATTCTGGGCCAAGCCAATTCAACCTATCACTTCGAGTTCACACACTGCCGAAGTCATCCAGTGGCTCCGACACCCACAAGCGAAGACTTGGCGGTCTTCTACATTGAAGAGTCGTCTGCGTGGCAAGCCACTTGTGCCAGTATGCGTGCTGCCGGGTTCAGGCTGATTGAGTCCTTCAATCCATACTGGGATGTTCGGGGTAAAACATTTGAAGATCACGATAGCTATCGCGTTGTGCTGCAGTGCGCAGCGTGGAGCAATGGCTGAAATGTCCGTGGTAGCTCTTCTGCTGAGTCCCGGCAGCTCGCTGCCCAATGGCGCCAGCGGCCTACCCCTTCTTCAAGAGGAATTGCCTATGGCGTTCTGGCCAACGATCTTTTCTTTGTTCCATGGAACCTTGGTAGGCGAAGCAGTTTCAGTATTCACGATGCTCTCCATAAGTTGAGGGGAGAACTACTGTGAACCAGCCATTCAAAAAGTCAATTCACATCAAGGGTCGCTATTCAAGACTGACATCTAGCGCGAAGCCGATTGACGCTAGTCTCAACGCCTTGCGGCTCGGCATGGCGCGGCTATCGTCCAGATTGACTGAGCGCAGACACCGCGAGTAGCCGGTGTCCTACAAAGGGAGATATGAGGTCCCCATACGATCAAATTTTTGATCGAAAGCTCCAATGTCCGTCGACACTTCAGTGCGCGCCAAGACGCCCGCTGGCGACCTTGCTAGACAGGCGATCATCAAAGTTCCGCAAGTGACCCTGGGATTCTGGCTCATCAAGATTGTTGCAACGACGCTTGGGGAGACCGGGGGTGACTGGGTCACCATGTCATTGAATCTGGGTTACGTTATCGGCACCCTGATCTTTACGGCAATCTTTATCGCGCTGGTAGCGGTCCAAGTCAAATCCAGCAAATTCCATCCATCCCTTTACTGGGCGACGATCATCGGGACCACCACGCTGGGCACGACGATTGCCGACTTTGCCGACAGGTCACTGGGTCTGGGTTACCCCGGTGGTGTTGCGATCATCTCTACGTTGCTTGTCGCTAGCCTGTGTGTTTGGTACTGGTGCGAGGAAGACATCTCTGTGCAAAGTATCACCAGACCAAAGGCGGAGTGGTTTTACTGGTGCACGATCATGTTCTCCCAAACACTTGGCACCGCGCTGGGTGACTGGGTAGCTGGCGCGGATCGCGGCGGCCTCGGCCTAGGCTACGAATACGGAGCATTGATTTTTGCCGCCGGCCTGGTGGTTGTGGCAGCACTGTACTTGTGGACCAAGCTCTCGCACACACTGCTTTTTTGGGCAGCATTCATCCTGACGCGGCCACTAGGTGCAACCGTTGGGGACTTTTTAGACAAGCCGCTAGCGCAGGGCGGCTTGAATCTGAACAGGCTCTATGCTTCGCTGATCCTGCTGACCGTGATCGGGATGGCTGTATGGCTTATGCCGCAAAGGGCAGTAACAGCAACCAACGCGGGTTGACCCGCAACAGGCAGCAACCCTGCTGTTCCTGCGACTAGATAGGTGATTTCTTGGTCACCTTTTCACTCGGGTTCTCTACCATTGCCTCACGCCTCTCAAGGGAGTGGGTTTGGCATGCAGACGTTACAAATTATGAGCACCTGTCACAGCCTTCGCTGGCTCCATTCACAGGTTTCGTTATGCTGTGTTTTGTGATCCCACCTGCCTCATGAACACGCTGTTGACTGACAAGGCGTTTGGTACTTGTCTGACTTCGGGGTCACCTTGGCGTCGCGTATGCTTGATTTTTTAACGATTTAAAAGCCAAACATCATGAAACTTGCAATCCTTACCATTGCCTTCACCAGCTTTGCCGCAATCGCTCAGCCAGCGGCAGTCAAAGAAGACAAAGCACAGCTGAAGTCAGACCGGTCCACGATGCAGCGCGATGAACAACAGCTGAAAACCGACAAAA